>JAYEOP010000020.1 GCA_034723125.1 Bacteroidota bacterium
CAACATTTGGTATTGGTGGAGGAATTTACAATCAATATCAAACTGCTGATATAGTAAATACTATTTTATGGGGAAATACTGCTACTTCAAATCCTCAAGCCTACCCAACTCCTGATGGAAATAACGGATATTCATATTGTTGTTGCCCAACCGTAACCAATTGTCCAACTTGCCAAACGATCAACCCTCTATTCGTAGGAAGTGGTAACTATATGATTACTTATGGTTCTTCCTGCTATGAATCAGGAGATAATAATGTACAACATGAAGCTTTTGATTTAAATGGAAACTCTCGCATTTGCCATAATGTGATAGATATAGGTGCTTATGAAGACCCGTATATATATAAAAGCGGAGATATATGCGACCAAACTTGGACAAACCATAACCCTAATGGAATTGATTATGTGATTACTGATAATATTACTGTAAGATGTACTTTAACAATTCAGAATGGAACAACCATAGCATTTGAGGATGGAAAGAAAATGGATGTGCAGGGTTCTTTGGATGCACAAGGTAATTCTTTAAATTATATTACTTTTACAGCAATTAACCCAAATAATGGTTGGGGTGGGATTAGATTTAATGGAACATCCAGTCAATACTCTTCTGAATTTGACTATTGTATTTTAGAATACAGTAAAAAGTCTGATCCCCCTACTCCATATGGTTATTGTCAATGTGGTATATTCACTGCATATTATAATGGAGGTGCTATTTATTTAAAAGACTTTGGAAATATAGACATTTCAAATTCTATATTCAGATATAATTTTGCATCAAGGGGTGGTGCTATTTATGTCTATTCTTCAAACGCATCTGTAATTGAACCAAGCATATCAAATAATAACGAATTTTATCAAAATGAGTCTTGTAAAGGAGGAGCAATCTGCTTGCAAGGAAATGAGAATAACAAATTTAAACTACAAGCAGATATAAATTATAATACTTTTCATGATAATTTTTCAATGCGTTTAGGAGGTGCAGTTTTCACTGATATTTATGATAATTCTGAAATAACAGGTAATACTTTTAATAACAATGAAGCTGATATTGAAGATAATTTTTCTAAAGGTGGAGCTGTATTATTTTGTGGAGGCTCCAAAAACCAATTTAAAAACAATACACTTTATAATAATACAGCTAAGACCGGAGGTGCACTTTGTGTAAACTATGGTACTGCTTTTACTGGTACTGATCCTGTTATTGAAGGGAACTCTATTTATAGTAACAATGCTGTAAATGGAGGAGGAGTAGCATTTATTAGTAGTACAAAACTAAGTGCATATAATACAAAGTTTTATAGCAATAAAGTATATGAAAATGAGGCTTATAGAGATGGGGGAGGAATTTATATAAAAGGTTTTTCTCCTATAATTTATAACAGCTTGATTGTCAATAATACATCAACAGATGATGGTGGTGGCATTTATGATACGAATTCTGTTTCCAAGTATTACAACTGTACTATTGCTGATAATAATGCTGATGAAGGTGGAGGTGTTTACTCTCCTGATATTACAAGTTTTCCTGAATTCAGAAATGATATTATTTATGATAACTTACCTGATGATGTGATTTTTAATAATTCACCTCCTGATGTTGGAGATCCTTATTATAATTATTGTGATATCGGTAATTTTACATTTAATCAGTCTGGTCCATCAAATTTTTCTGCAGATCCTAAATTTGTTGATGGTTATCATTTAAAATATGGAAATCCTGCTCCACCATATACTTCACCTTGTATTAATAGCGGAGACCCTAATTTTACACCTCCAACAAATTATGATTTAGATAATAACACAAGAGTTGCTGATGGTAGGATTGATATGGGTTGCTACGAAAATGACGGATCAAATCAAAACTGGTGGATTGTATTTAATAATATAAATGATGATGAGCACAATGATTTAAGTATAAATGTATATCCAAATCCAGTTGATGATCAATTAACCTTGAAAATTGATTCTAAAATTGATAACAATTTTACAATCCAAATGTATAATTCACTCGGAAAAATTGAGTATAATGAGCATAGAGACATAAAAATAGGAGAAAATATCATTTATCTTAACCGAAATCAATTGGCTGCCGGGATATATTATTTGAAAGTAAGCTCAGCATTTATCAATTTAAAAGTTATGAAGATAATATTTAAATAATTCCGATTCATGGGTTCTGGCTGATAACCAGAACCCATTATTATTTATGAAAAAACTCAGAAGTACATATTATTTTTTCGTTGCTATCATACTAATTATTATTAGTTCTCAAAAAGCTTTTCCTCAACTGGAAGCCAAACACTGGTATTTTGGTTATAAGAATGCATTTAAATTTGAGAACAACCAACCTGTTCTTTTGTATGACAACAAAATGAGTACTCTTTATGGAACTGCAACGATTTCTGACAAATATGGCAAGCTGTTATTTTATACTAATGGCACTACAATCTGGAATAAAAACCACGATACCCTTAAAAATGGATATGGATTAAATGGGGGCTATGGAGCTATGCCAAGTGCTTTAATTATTCCTCAACCTGGCAACACAAATTTGTATTATTTTTTTACCGTAATAAATTACTCAAAGTCAAATCAGGGTTTTTGGTACCACATTGTGGATATTACCAAAGATAATGGAAAAGGTGAAGTAATTTTAAAAAATCAATTTATAAGTGGCAATGTAACAGAAAGATTTTCTGCCACCTTTCATTCCGATAAAAAATCAGTTTGGATTATGATACACAAATGGCAATCAAATAATTACAAAGCCTATTTACTAAAAAATTCAGGTTTGGATACAATTCCAGTAGTTTCTGCTATTGGTACAACCCATGAAGGAACTGTAACTAATTTTTATGGCCAAATGAAATTTTCTGCTTCAGGAAAAAAATTGGCTTGTGCAATGCAGGATACTTCTATTATTGATATATTTGACTTTAACAATGCAACAGGACAAATTTCAAATTGTATTTCAATAAATCTAAAAAGAAATATTGGCTATACCATTTTTGGTGTTGAGTTTTCCCCCAGTGAAAACTTACTATATGTTACAGGCTCTAGTAGCCCTGCTGGTATATTTCAGATTGATCTATCATCAGGGATTGACAGTACAATTAAAAATTCTGTTAACCAAATTTATATAAATAATAATAGTGGATGGTATTTTTGTTTACAAATAGGCTTGGACAAAAAAATTTATGTGGCACGTGTTTATGCTTTTCTAGGTTGCATTAATAAGCCAAATAAAAAAGGTAGTGCCTGTAATTATATAGACCAAGGTTTAACATTACCAATGGGAGGGAATAAAGGTCTTCCCACCTTTCTCCAATCCTATTTTTACCTTCCTGATATAGAAATAGAAAACACCTGCCTCGGGGATAGCACTGCATTTAATTTAAAAGACACCACCAACATAGATTCGGTTTATTGGAGTTTTGGGGATAGTAATTATTCATGGCAGTTTTATCCCAAACATGTCTATTCAGATACTGGCTATTACCAAACAAGTGCTGTCATATTTTATAATAATACAAACGATACCTTTGAAAGGGAAATCAGAATCAGTAATTATGCTTATGCTAATTTTGGTATTACGGATAACTCGAAGTGTTTGCTTGGCAATGAGTTTTATTTTTATGATTCTTCTACCGCCATAGATGGTAGCATGACCTACGAGTGGGATTTCGGGGATAGTACAGGCTCGTTTCAGCAAAACCCTATAAAGTCATTTTTAGTTGCTGATACATTTAATGTTAAATTAACGGTTACTTCATCTTATGGCTGTGAAACATCAAAAACCAAAGAGCTTTATGTACAGCCAATGCCAGAGGCTAAAATAAACATAAACGACACAGCCCAATGCTTTAACAAAAACAACTTCATATTCTTAAACCCAAGTGATTCCTTAAATTTAAATGTTTCAAAAACATGGTATTTCGGAGACGGCAACACATCAAATGCTGATACAGCACAACATATTTATTTAATTGCCGATACTTTTAATGTGGTTTTAATCGAAGAAACAAATCATGGTTGTAGAGATACAGCAACAAAAGAAATTATTGTACATCCAAGTCCGGTTACAGAGTTTTCGGTTAATGATTCCGTTCAATGTTTTAATGAAAATCATTTTCAATTTACAAACCTAACAGGTTTTGAAATGCTGTTAGGTTTAAACTATAGCTGGGATTTCGGCAACGGTTCAACTTCAACTGATTCCAACGGACAAATGAAATATTTAAGCTTTGATACTTTTGATGTTAGGCTTGTTGCTATTTCACCATTAGGCTGTACTGATACTATCGTAAAAAAAGTATATATTCTTGAATCACCAAAAGCGGATTTTGATATTATTAATAATTCTCAATGCTTTACAGACAATTTATTTGAGTTTGAAAGCAAATCAGATTTTTCTACATTAACAAACTTAAACGATTTAATCCACAACTGGGATTTTGGGGATAATTCAGTTAGTAATGATACATTCCCAACACATAAATATTTATCTGTTGATTCTTTTGAAATCAATTTAATTGTTACCGCATCCAACAATTGTAAAGATACTGTTTCAAAAAAGAAAAACGTTTATGTAAGACCTCATCCTTTTGTAGCTTTTTCTTTAAATGATAGTGATCAATGCTTGAATGAAAATGATTTTGCGTTTTCAAACCTAACAGCTTGGGGAAAAGCTGTTAGGTTGAATTATTTCTGGAGCTTCGGAGACAACAGCTTTTCAACAGATTCAAACACAAATCACGTTTTTCAAAAAGCTGATACTTTTTTTGTGAAACTAACTGCCACTTCAAATCACAACTGCAAAGACTCAATTACAAAAAGCGTAATCGTTAATCCTTCACCAAAAGCGGATTTCTCAATAAATGATTCCGCTCAGTGCTTTAACGAAAATAATTTTGAATTTATAAACCTAACAACTTGGTCAAATGCTGTTAGGTTGAAAAAATACTTTTGGAATTTCGGAGACAATAATTTTTCAACCGATTCAAATGTGAATCACAAATACAAAAACGAAGGAA
This sequence comes from Bacteroidota bacterium, assembly GCA_034723125.1. Taxonomy (NCBI): domain Bacteria; kingdom Pseudomonadati; phylum Bacteroidota; species Bacteroidota bacterium. The sequence goes on from JAYEOP010000020.1 coordinate 5,042, forward strand.
TTTTTAATGTAAAACTCAAAGCAATAAATCCTTACAACTGCCCAGATTCAATAATCAAAACAGTTACAGTTTACCCATCACCAACCGCTGATTTTTCAATAAACGATTCAACACAATGCCTTGATTCAAACAAATTTAATTTTGTTGACCAATCAAAAATCAGCTCTGGAACTTTAGCTCGCCAATGGTTTGTTGACGACAGTCTAACATCAACAAATCCTGCAATAAATAATTTTTCATTTTCAGACTGGGGAAAATATCCGATAAAAATAATTTCTACAAGCAACAAAAATTGCAATGACAAAATTACCAAAAATATTTACGTCCATCCAATGCCGGTAGCCGCTTACATTTACCTCAACAACTGTCTCGAAGACACAATGTTTTTTTACGACAAATCTTTTATTGATTCAGGCAAAGTTCAAAGATGGTTTTGGGAATTTGGCGACAACAATTATTCAAACCTTCAAAACCCATATAATATTTATTCCGACACAGGTAAAAAAGCCGTAACCCTCACATCAACAAGTGATTTTGGTTGTTCAACAGATACAACAAAATATTTTTTCATAGAGCAACACGTAAAAGCAAACGAAATAATTAGGGCAACAGTTGAAAATAACGAAAACATACTGATTGAATGGACAAAAGCAACAAAAGGAATCCCAAAAACCTACATCCTCGAAAAATCAGAAAACGGAATTAGTTGGTACGAGTTAAGCACAAGCGACAACCAAACCTTTGATTTCCTTGATTTTAACAACAGAGTTGATGAACAGTCATATTTTTACAGAATGTTTGTAATTGATAGTTGCGATTACAAAAGCGAATACACAAATTACGGGAAAACTATTCTTCTCACAACAGAAACAAAAAGCACTTACCCCAAATTAAAATGGACAGCCTACAAACAATGGAATCAGGGAATTAAGAATTACGAATTACAAATTTTCAACAAATCAAAAAATAAATTTACCCTCGTAGAGACAATTCATGAATTGTCTTTACAGGGGAATTACACCTTTATAGACAGTTTTACAAAAATAAACCAAGAATTTTACTGCTACAGAATAGTAGCAAACAGAAAAGGAGATTC
>JAYEOP010000021.1 GCA_034723125.1 Bacteroidota bacterium
CTTCAAATACCTTTAGTAAATCTTTATTTGATTGTTCTTCTGTCTTTAATAGCTCAGAAAATTCACTTTGCAAGCTTTTCATCTTTTCATCGAAATTGATATTTTCGTCGCGATTCACAAATTCAATATATTTACTTGGCACAAGTGAGAAGTCTTTTTTGGCTACTTCATCAAAGTTAGCGGAATAACAATATTCGGGTATGTTTTTATAATCCATATCTTTTTGTTGCCAAGTATGATAAGTAGAAGCTATATCATGTATATGCTGTGGACTGAATTGAGTAAATTTCTTTTCAAAGGGTTCACCTATTTGGCGTAAATCCATAAAGAGAATTTCATTTTCACGCTGACGATAATTGCGATTTTCATCTCCAATGTTCCGGTATTGTTCTCTTTTATTTTTATTTAAAATCCAAATCGTAACACTAATATTGGTTGTGTAAAACATATTTTGTGGTAATACCATAATGGCTTCCACCAAATTATTTTCAATCAGCTTACGGCGAATTTTGTATTCTTCGCCACCGCCGCTTAAGGCACCGTTTGCCAAGACAAAGCCTGCAATCCCGTTTTCGGATAGTTTGGATGCCATATTCAGTATCCAGGCATAGTTGGCATTACTTTTTGGCGGCACCTCGTAACCGGCCCAGCGCGGGTCATCTAACAATTCGGTTTCGGCGCGCCAGTCTTTTTGGTTAAAGGGTGGATTTGCCATAACAAAATCGGCCTTGAGGTCTTTATGCTGATCATCACCAAAGGTATCGGCTGCTTTTTCGCCAAAGTTTGCCGAAATACCGCGTATGGCAAGGTTCATTTTTGCCAGTTTGTAGGTGGTGTTGGTATATTCCTGCCCGTAAATGGAAACTTCTTTTTTGTTTCCGTGGTGTGCTTCAATAAACTTTACCGATTGTACAAACATACCGCCCGAACCGCAAGCAGGGTCATAAATAATTCCCTTGTATGGTTCAATCATTTCTGCAATCAGATTTACAATGCTTTTGGGTGTATAGAATTCTCCTTTCCCTTTTCCCTCTGCTAATGCAAATTTCGAAAGGAAGTATTCGTAAACTTTTCCAACCACATCTTGTTTTGGGTCTTTGGTAGTATCAATGTCGTTTATGGAGTCGAGCAATGAAGCCAGTTTGGTTACATCCAATCCCAAACGTGAAAAGTAGTTATCGGGCAATGCGCCTTTCAGGGCTTTGTTGTTTTTCTCAATGGTGTGCAAAGCTGTGTCAATAAGCAATGCAATATCATTTTGTTTTGATTTTTTAATCAGATAATTCCAACGACTGGTTTCTTCCAAAAAGAACACATTGTTCATATTGTAAAAGTCAGCCATTTCAATGTATTTTTCTTTGCCTTCGGAAATGAGTTTAGCTCGGTGTTCTTCAAACTTGTCACTTGCAAACTTTAAAAAAATCAGTCCTAAAACAACGTGTTTGTATTCGGAAGGTTCTATACTTCCTCTCAATTTATTCGCAGCATCCCAAAGGGTTACTTCTATCGGTTTATTGTTTTTGTTCTTTTTTGCCATTCTATATTTTATGTCCTTTAATTCAGTTTTTAAATTTACTTTTTCTGTTTCGTTGTCTGTCCGAGCGTTGGCTAAAAAATAGCTCTTTTGGTTTTTCAGGGTTTGCCTGTGTGTCGGCAAAAACCAAATGTGCTATTTGTACGTTGGCATTTCCTTTCAATTTTCTATTTGCTAACAAAAATTTTCCATTGTTCTGTATCTTTGCCTTGCCCATAACTGATTTTTATATATGAATTGCTTCATTGTAAGCTGAAGCGGCAGCTTCCATTATTGCTTCCGACATTGTAGGATGAGGATGAACTGATTTCAAAATATCATGTCCTGTGGCTCCCATTTTTTTTGAAATAATTATTTCAGCAATCATTTCGGTTACATTGCTACCGATTAAATGAGCACCAATAATTTTATCATCCTTAGAATTAAATATCAATTTTACAAATCCCTCATAATGTCCTGAGGCTGATGCCTTACCAGAGGCGGTGAAAGGAAATTTTCCTTTCCTTATTTCATAGCCGGATTCTATTGCAGCATCTTCTGTTAATCCAACAGAGGCAAGTTCGGGTTGTGTGTAAGTACAAGCAGGAATATTAGTATAGTCAAGTTTTTCAGGAGATAAACCTGCTATTTTTTCAACACAAATAATTCCTTCGGCAGAGGCAACATGTGCCAATGCAGGTCCATGAACAATATCGCCAATTGCAAAAACACCATCAATATTTGTTTTATAAAAATTGTCAACGTCAATTTTACCTTTAGTGGTTGAAATTCCTACTTCCTCCAATCCAATATTTTCTGTGTTGGGTGTGATTCCTACTGCACTAAGTACAACATCTGCTTCAATAATCTCTTCACCCTTTTTTGTTTTTAAAAATACTTTACATTTATCAGCAGATATGTCAACTTTTTCTACAGAAGAATTTGTAAAAACTTTAATTTTATTCTTTTTAAAACTCCTTGCCAATTGTTTTGCAACTTCTTCATCTTCATTAGGAACTATTGTTGGTAACAATTCTACAAGAGTAACTTTTGTTCCAATTGAATTATAAAAATATGCCAACTCAGAACCAATTGCACCCGATCCAATTACAAGCATTTCATCAGGTTGATTTTCTAATGACAAAGCTTGTCTGTAGCCTATAATTTTTTTGCCGTCAATTTTTATATTTGGCAACTGAGCAGCCCTTGAACCTGTTGCAATAATTATATTTGTAGCTTCATAAATTGTTTTTTCTCCATTAAAATCTACTTCAACCTTTTTATTTTCTAATAATTTCCCGTTTCCTTGTAATAAATCAATTTTATTTTTTTTGAAAAGATATTTTACGCCTTTTGACATCTTTTCGGAAATTTCTCTTGAACGTTTTATAATTGCATTAAAATCTACTTTCACATTGTCTATGCTAATACCATAGCTTGAAGCATTTTTTATGTCATTGGCAATTTGAGCTGAGCGAAGTAGAGCTTTTGTAGGAATACAACCCCAGTTTAAGCAAATACCACCCAAAGATTCTCTTTCAACAACTGCAACTTTTTTCCCAAGTTGAGTAGCTCTTATTGCTGCTACATATCCTCCGGGACCACTACCTATAATTATAATATCATACATGAGTAAATTTTATTTTTTATTGTAATTTGTCATTGCCTTTGCAATTCCCTCAAAAGCAATTGATTTAATTGAATCGTAAACAATAGTTGATTTATCACTTAAAATACTGATTTCCTTATCTGTCCATTCACCAAGAACATATTTTACTTGTTTCCCTTTAGAAAATTCATCACCAATTCCAAAGCGAAGACGTGAAAAATTTTGTCCTCCCAAAACATTAATTATGTCTTCTAATCCATTATGTCCGCCTGCTCCACCTTTTGTACGTATTCTAATTTTGCCAAAAGGTATGGCAATATCATCCACAATAACTATGAGATTTTCTATTGGTATTTTCAAATAATTAAGCCAGTATCTAATTGATTTACCACTAAGGTTCATAAAAGTGGTGGGTTTAATATAGAAAAAAACTCTGTTTTTAATTTTGTGCTTTGCAATAAATGCTAGCCTAGCATGCTCAAATACAAAATTTTCTTTTTCGGCAATATTGTCCAAAATGGTAAAGCCGATATTATGACGAGTATTTTTGTACTCATCACCAATGTTCCCAAGTCCGGCAATTAAAAACCTCAATTGTTTAAAATTAAATTGTTTAAAATATCCTATTGTTTTTCGCTTGAAAAAAATTCACCGAAAATTAATTAATCAAATGAAAAATTAAAATTCGGTGATATTATTTTAAAAATACTTTTCCTCTTGTTGAAACTACTTAGAATCTTTCTCTTCAGTTGCTTCAGCTTCTTTCTCTCCTTCTTCTCCTTCTTCTCCTTCTTTGTCTCCTTCTTCTCCTTCTCCTTCTTCAAGTTCTTCATCAGTTAATCCTTCTTCACCAACTTCTGGAAGTTCAACCAATTTTGGAATAGAAACGCCCACTACAGGAGTATTATCGGATGCAAGAACTTCAATATTCGGGATTTCAATTTCTCCAATTTTTAAAGTATCTCCTAATTTTAGATGTTCAATATTTATTTCCAATGTTTCAGGTAAGTCTGAAACTTTTCCTTTTAAACGTATTTTTCTTAATTTTCTAAATACTTTTCCACCTTCTGTAATACCTAAAGGAGTCCCAACCAGTGAAATTGGATAGTATATTTTTATTTCTTTGTCATCTGTAACTTCCATAAAATCTAAATGGATTGGGTCATCAGATAAAGGATTAAATTGAATATTTTTTATAACAGTTTTATATTCTTTACCTTCCACATTTAAAACAACCATATAAACTTGGTCTGTATAAACTAAATCTCTTAAGTCATTTATAAAACAGTAAATGCTTATGTTTTCTTTTATTTTATCGCCATAAATAACTGCCGGCACAAAACCTTCTTTTCTTAGTCTGTTAATTTCTTTTTTGGTTGAAGTATCTCTTAACTTCCCAGTCAACACGAACTTTTTCATAATAATTTTTCTTTTTTAGAATTTAAACTTTTTTTGTATTGCTCCCGGCATATTAAACAATGAGCTTATAGACTCATGCTCATAAACATTATGAATAGCCTTTGCAAATAGGGTTGAAATTGAAAGAACTTTAATTTTACTAGATCTTTTTTTTAACGGAATAGTATCGCAAACAACGATTTCTTCCAATTTTGAATTTTCAAGATTTTTTATTGCATCTTCCGAAAAAACAGGATGTGTAGCTAATGCTCTTACACTTTTTGCTCCTGAATCTATCATCAATTGAGCAGCTTTAACAAGTGTGTTTCCTGTATCAATCATGTCATCAACAATTATCACATTTTTACCCTCAACATTTCCAATTATCCTCATTTCTGCAACTTCATTAGCCTTTACTCTGTGCTTATCAGAAATAACTATTTCGGAATGTAACTTATCTGCAAATGCTCTTGCACGCTTAGTTCCACCAATATCAGGAGAAGCAATCACTAAGTCTGATAAATCAAGGTCTTCAATATATGGAATAAAAAGAACTGAGGAATCAAGGTGAACAACAGGTATAGGAAAAAATCCCTGAATTTGTGCAGCATGTAAATCCATTGTCATAACCCTAGTAGCACCTGCTGTGTGAATAATATCGGCTAATAGTTTTGCTCCAATAGATACTCGGGGTTTGTCTTTTCTATCCTGCCTAGCATATCCAAAATAAGGAATTACTACATTAATGTTGTTAGCTGATGCCCTTTTTGCTGCATCAATCATTAATAATAATTCCATTAAATTATCTGAAGGGGAATAAGTTGATTGAATAAGAAATACATCACAACCACGAATTGATTCATTAAAATTGGGTTGAATCTCACCATCTTTAAACTTTATAATACTTAGATCTCCAAGATCAATACCAAAAGCACGTGAAATTTTTTGCCCAAGATCAAATGAAGCATTTCCTGCAAATATTTTTATCGGATTAAACTTTGCCGGCATTTTTTTACAATTTATTTAATTCCTGCATTTACTAACATTATTTTCAGAATTGCAAAAGTAAAAATATTAGTTATTAATACTGAATATTTATCAATAAAAATTAATGTATTAATTTTTATTAGCTGATTCTTATTTTTAGGCACTTATCTAACGAGTACTTTAAAACAAAATTAAAGCTATCATATTGAATTATTGTGTTCATTATTTGTAACGTAATTTAGCAACATTCTTTTCTCTCAAAGCTTCTAGTATTTCATTAACGGTATAAGCCAATACATTAGTCAGAATATCACTCAACTACTGCCATACGGAGTTTCATAAACATGGATAAATCATCTTAATAGTCACTTGGTAGTCCAAAATTTCTTACTGTAAAAGATATTGACACCCCATTTTTGTAATAACTATAAAATGGGAATCTGACATATATGGTATTCTTTAAAACTTAGTATATCCATACTTTTATATTTTTGGAGAATTCATATCATTATATGGGGAACTCAGTTGATTCGTAGATAAACTAATAGCTACATTAAGTCCTATTATTATCAACTGTATTTCTAATACCTTCTCTATCTTCTGGGGAAAGTGCATCATTATATGGGGAACTATCTTGATTAACTACTAAACTTATATCTGTACTAAGACCTTTATTATTAGCAACTTCTTTAATCCCATTATTATCTTTTTGGGGAAATGTATCATTATATGGGGAACTACACTTTATCATTTCATTAAGATTTTCTTTATTAAATCAAATAAATCTCCCTTACTATCTTCTACATTAAGTCTGTACTTAGTTCCCTTTCCAGTTCCTTCTTGAGTTAATACATCATCTTTAACAAGTTTTTCAATCATATAACGCATCTGGTCACGAGTTAATTTATCTTCAAATATTTCCATAAAATCACTTACACTAAGTTTATTTTTACTTTGATATCCTTCTGCTATCATACTCAGATAAATTGGTCGATAACCAACAATTTTATCTTCTGTTTGTGTAATTTCAAAATACTTATCTCCAAGTGTATATATTTCACTTGTGGTTTTGCCACTTCTTTTAATTACATTTTGAGTATATAATTTCTGTACAATATCTCTATTCAAGCCACTTGATATACCTATTCGTATTTTATCCAGAGTGATTAAATCAAAAACGCCAAGTTTGTTGTTTTCATCACGTTGGCTTTGTTCTTCATTTGCAAAAATTAAAAATGAAGGGTCTTGAATGTCGGCAGATATTTTTAATTCGACCTGGAGCATACTTGTGCTAAAATAGTCTGGGACAGGCTTTGATTCCATGAGACTGTATAAAAATAATTTGTCAACTCCCTGACCTGAACGTTCAACCAATCCGGTTTTTAATAGAATGTCGGCAAGTAACCTGCTTCGGGGAGTGCTGTTAACTGTAAGTAAATTTTCCAGATTCACACCACGAGGAAAACCACCTGGGTTTGTAATAACTATTTTGTTTGGATATTGTTTAATAACTATCTCACTGGTAATTGTATAATCTCTGTGAACAATTGCATTTAATACAGCTTCTCTGATAATGTCCTCTTTAAAGAAAGGTAGATCGAAAATATATGGCCCTTGTTTTAGTTTAAATGTAGGATTGCTTGCAGGCTGATTGATATAATCCCAAATTTTATCAATAGCAACGAATAAAGGTTCTTGTATTTCTACCCTGTTATCAGATTCAATTGCTGTATCGCTTCTTCGATATTCAATAATTACTTTTGCTTGTGGTAAGATATTATGTATTTTGCCTTTTTTACCGATAAGGATTAATGCCGCATTAGATAACTTGCCATCAATCATCAGGTCGAGGTCGATTAGTACCTGTTCGTTTGATTGCGTTTTAAAACCGGGATTATTTTGCTTTTTGGCATACTTCTCTTTTAAGATATCTATTGCGTTCTCGTCAATATCATCAATTGTTAAACCTTCGCAAATCTTAGCAGAAAAATCGGGTTCTTGTTCCTGAAGAATTTTAAATAATTGTTCATCGCTCATCGGTAATAAATCCTCACCAACCCGCATTAATGGAATATCTTCAAATTTCAGTGTTTTACCAACTGGTCTGGAAGGAATATGAATAACCAATACGCGCTTATCTCCTTCATGTAAAACTTCTGTTTGAATCCTGATTTGTTTATCACGGTAAATATCCTCGGCTAATTTGCCTTCTCGCCCTTCCCAAGCTGCAGAACCGGTAATGATATGCAAGCCGTTATTATTCTCTCTTACTCCAAGAATTAATTTTCCTCCACCTTCATTTGCAAGAGCAACAACATAACCCAATACACTTCGCCTGCCATTATTATAATTGTATTGGGTTTTAGCTTCTTTAAACTCAACTTTATCTTCGCTTTCTTTAAGTCGTTTTAATTCGTCTATTATCATGTTAATTAATTTTTAGCTTCCTTTAAATTGTCTTAATAGGTATTATTTGATTTTAAGATTGACACGATTATTGACTTTTAAAATTTTTATTAAACCCCAGTTTCCAATCATATAAAACTAATCTACAAAAAAAATAAACTATCATTATTGTTAATAACTAAAATCACAAGGAAATGAATTAGTACTACGAAACCTATTTTCATATTTTATTGTAGATTTTCATTGTTTTTTTTAAATTACTACCATCATAAGTATATACTACACATTCCTGATATATCTATTATAAATACCTTAAAATACATACTTTCAATCTTGTACAATTTATAATACTCATGCAAAAGTAATAATGTTTTATCAGATAACAACGAACTTATATTCTTTTAGTTTGATTACTATTTTTTAGTCGTCTATTCCGTTTATTTCCAAATATAGGGTATAAGCAAAATTTGCTTGATTTTTTTTAAATCAATTTCATACACAAAATAAATTTGTTAATTTTGCAACTCTTTTTAAAACACAAAATATTAGAAAATTGAAAGTTAATAAAGACAATTTTGAGATTATTGTAAAAACATTCCAAGGATTAGAGGACGTTCTTATTAAGGAAATTAAAAATCTTGGAGTTGATCATGTTGAAAAAAAAATACGTGCTGTTAGTTTTATAGGAAACAACGAACTACTTTACAAAGCTAACTTAAACTTGAGAACAGCATTAAAAATTTTAAAACCAATTGCCCAATTTAAAGCAAGAGACGATTTTAATCTTTACAAAAAAATTCAGCAAATCGACTGGTCAACTTATATGAGTCATCGCGACACCTTGTTTATTGGTAGCACTGTTTATTCCGACTATTTTAAGCATTCGAAATATGTGATACATAAAACCAAAGATGCAATAGTTGACCAATTTATGAAAAAAAACAATAAGCGACCAAACATTGATCTTGAGAATCCTATTTTAAAAATTGATGTTCATATTATTAATGACAATTGTACAATATCACTTGACAGCTCAGGAAAGCCACTAAATCAAAGGGGTTACAGATTAGAAACCAATGAAGCACCGATAAATGAAGTTCTTGCAGCAGGATTAATTTTACTTTCAAACTGGAAAAAAGATTCTAGTTTTATTGACCCTATGTGTGGCTCGGGAACAATTCCTATTGAAGCGGCAATGATTGCAAATAATATTGCTCCAAACATAAACCGTCAACATTTTGGTTTTTTTAATTGGAAAGGTTTTAACAAAGCTATTTGGACACGGATTCATGAAGAAGCTTTAAATAACGAAATACGATTTAAGCATAAGATATATGGATACGATAAATCACCAAGAGCAATAAGAATTTCAAAAAAGAACCTTGCAGAATCAAAAATGCGTGATAAAGTAACTTTTGAAGTCAGGGACTTTGAAGAGCTTGAACCTCCAAAAGAAAAAGGAATGTTGATAATAAATCCACCCTACAATGAGAGGTTGCAAAATATTGATGTTGAGAGTTTTTACGAAATGATAGGTGATAGATTTAAACAAAAATTTACAGGATATGATGCATGTATTTTAAGTGCAAATATTGATGCAATAAAAAAAGTAGGTCTTAGAACTTCTTTTAAAATACACCTCAACAACGGTGGGTTAAAATGTAAATACCATAAGTATCAAATTTATAAAGGAAGTAAAAAGAATAAATTTTAGGAAGGTTCTCGTATTTTTACCTTTTTAATCAACAACAAGAAATATGAATCAAATTTTATTTTTTGAACCTTTATTAAAAAAAACTTCAAAAGTAATTTCTTTAAATGCAGAAGAAAGTCATCACTTAACACGAGTATTACGATTAAAAATAAATGATGAAGTACTTGTTTGTAATGGGAAAGGAATTATTTCAAAAACTAAAATTATTAGTATTTTAAAAAATAATGTAAATCTTGAGATTACGGAAAGCAAAGAACACACAAAGCCACAACCGATAATTCATCTTGCTTTTAGCCCTTTAAAAAAAAGGATTAAAAATGAATGGATAGTTGAGAAATCAACAGAACTCGGAGTAAGTTCTATAAGTTTTTTTCAAAGTAAACATTCGGAGCGAGTGAATGTAAATAATGAAAGAATGAGGAAGGTTGTAATTAGTGCAGTAAAGCAATCACTAAATCCTTTTAAGCCATTAATTAATGAACTTCAAAACTTTGAAAGCCTTATTAAAAACTATAACGACACAAAATATTTAAAATTAATAGCCTATTGCGGAACATCAGAAAAAGAGCATTTTTCAAAATATATAAAAAAAGGAAATAAAGAAGTAGTACTGATTATTGGAGCAGAAGGTGGTTTTTCTGAGGAAGAAATTAACTTTGCAAAATCCAATGATTTCATTACTGTTAATTTAGGAAAACTTCGGCTTAGGTCTGAAACAGCAGCATTGTCAATGCTATCAGGGATCTTAGCTTTAGCTCAAAAATAAAAATAAATATGAATAAATTAAAAATATCCATAACAATAGCTTTCACAATACTGCTTTCCTTCAATTTGTTTTCTCAAAATAGCAGTGTAAAAATAGGAAGATTGGTTTATAAAGGAGGAGGAGATTGGTATGCAAATCCCACATCATTACCTAACCTCATTAAGTTTTGTAACGAAAATCTTAACACAAATATTAATGATGCTGAAGATATTGAGGTAGGGAGTAAGGACATTTTCAACTATCCTTTTATCCACATGACGGGTCATGGAAATGTTGTTTTTAATTTTTCTGAAGCAGAAAATTTACGAAAATATTTAATTAGCGGAGGTTTTCTTCACATTGACGATAATTATGGAATGGACTCATACATTCGTCCTGAAATAAAAAAAGTTTTCCCAGAAAGTGAATTAGTAGAATTACCCTTTTCTCATTCAATTTATCATCAAAAATATGATTTTCCAAAAGGCTTGCCAAAGATACATCAACACGATAAAAATTCTCCACAGGGATTTGGAATTTTTTACCAAGGGCGTTTGGTTATTTATTACACTTATGAATGTGATTTGGGTGATGGGTGGGAAGACAAGAGTGTTCACCACGACCCCGATGCAACACGATTAAAAGCATTAAAAATGGGAGCTAATATTATCCAATTTGTTTTTATGGGAGAAAAGGAATAAGCAGTTATTCAACTGTCAAATTATTATTAACCTAGATTAATATTAATGAATTTTTGAATTTCCTTCATTCTATTTTCATAATTTTTATCAGTGTCAATTAAATCATTAACAGTTTGACAAGCATGAATTACTGTTGAATGATCGCGTCCTCCAAAATGTTTACCAATTACACAAAGTGAAGAATTAGTAAGTTTTTTAGAGAAAAACATTGAAATCTGACGTGCTTGCACAATTTCTCTTTTTCTAGTTTTTGCTTTTATATCATCAATACTTATATTTAAATGATCGGCAACCAGTCTTTGAATATGTTCAATTGTGAGGTCTTTTGATGATTTTCTAATAAATCCTTTAAGTACCTCTTTTGCCAAATCAACCGACATTTCTTTTTTATTGTAAGATGCCTGAGCAAGGATTGATATCAAAGCACCTTCAAGCTCTCTAACACTAGTATTTACATGGTATGCAATATATTCAACAACATCCCTAGGCATTTCTATACCGTCAGCATACATTTTGTTTTCAAAAATTGCAATCCTTGTTTCAAAGTCAGGCTTTTGAAGATCTGCTGATAATCCCCATTTAAATCTTGAAAGTAATCGTTCTTCCAATCCTTGAATATCTTTTGGAGATCTATCGGAGGTAAGAACTATTTGCTTTCCATTTTGATGTAAACTATTAAAAATATGAAAGAAAATATCTTGTGTTTTTTCCTTTTTAGAAAAGAACTGAACATCATCAACAATGAGAACATCAATTAGTTGATAAAAATTAATAAAATCATTAACAATTTTATTTTTTAATGATTCAATAAATTGGTTAGTAAATTGTTCAGCAGAAACATACAGTATTACTTTATTTCTAAAATTATTTCTAACCTCATTCCCTATTGCCTGAGCCAGATGAGTTTTTCCTAAGCCAACACCTCCATAAATAAAAAGCGGATTAAAAGAAGTACCACCCGGTTTTGCAGCAACTGCCAAACCAGCACTACGTGCAAGCCTGTTACATTCACCTTCTACAAATTGTTTGAAATTAAAATTACTATTTAACTGAGGATCAACTTTTATCTTTTTTAAACCAGGAATAATAAATGGATTTTTTATAGAATTACTAATGTTAACAGGCATTGATATTTCCATACCACCATCATTACTAAAATGAGATGCCGGCATATTTATCGTTCTTTGAGCATTTCCTGAACTGCTGTTTTCCACAAGGATATTATATTCTAATTTAGCACCGGTACCAATTACTTTTTTTATTATTTTACGCAACAAATTAACATAATGTTCTTCAAGCCACTCATAAAAGAAAAGACTAGGCACCTGAATAGTAAGTACCTTTTTTTCTAATTTAACCGCTTCAATTGGATTAAACCATGTTTTGTAACTTTGTGCATTAATATTATCTTTAATAATTTTAAGACATTTCTTCCAAACTTCAATATGCTGTTCGCTCATAATTGTTCAATAAAGTAAAATTTTTTAACATTTTTTCAGGTTATAAAGGTGGTAATATTTTCAACAATAGAGAAATTTTTGTTGATAAAATTTTAATAAATTTTTAAAGTCTTGCTGTGCTTGACTTTCGGCTTCAAATCTTTTTCAAAATAAAAATCCATCCGTCCGAGGTAAATACCTGCAAAGCCCTGTTGAAATATCTGACACTCAGCACCTTCTGCGTTTTCAATTATTTCAGGTTTTTTCATAAAGGTATGAGTATGACCACTTATTATGTAATTAATATAGTTTGTTTTTTGAGCAATTTTTATATCATTTATTTTATTAGATTCATAATCAAATCCTAAATGAGAAATACATATTATTAAATCGCATTTTTTCTCATTTTTCAAAATATTTTCTTGCTCAATAGCAACTTTTGTCGGATCCAAATATTTTATATTCTTGTACAAACTTTCAGATACCAATCCTTGAAGTTCTATTCCAAGTCCGAAAACTCCAATCTTAATTCCATCCATTTCAAATACTTTATTATTAATGGTAAGATTTTTCAAAGGAGTTTCAGAAACATCATAATTAGAAATTATAAATGGAAAACTTGAATTTTTAATATTTTTTGCCAAAGTATTCAAGCCTGCATCAAATTCATGATTACCAATTACAGCTCCATCATATTTCATTTCCGACATTAGCTTAAATTCAAGCTCTCCATTGAAATAGTTAAAATAAGGTGTACCTTGAATAATATCACCTGCATCAAAAAGCAATACATTTTTTTCTTCTTTACGGATTTTTTTAATTAAAGTCGCTCTTCTTGCACAACCTGCTAATCCTTGATTTCTACTTCCATCCATCGGAAATGGTTCAATCCTGCTGTGTGTATCATTAGTACTTAAAATGGTAATTTTTTTTACATCATTTTTTGCAAAAGAATTAAAGGGTATTTTGCTCGAAAGCCATATTCCTGCTCCTGCATAAACTGAATTTCTTATAAACTTACGCCTATTAATTTTTTTTGATTCTTCCATCAATCTCCGTTTTTATAAGATTAGCATTTTTTGTTTGCTCAACAATATTTTCAATTATCATATCACGTAACAACAAATCAATTTTTTGCTTTTCTTCAACCTCTTTTAAAAAAAACATTCCACTACCTCCACCTGCGAGATAATCATTTGTAAGTACAAAATAATTTTTATCCTTTTGATAAGGCTTACCATTTATTAATATATCAAAACATTTATTGTTTTTTATAGTAAATCTGATTCCCGATACTGCCATACCATCATTGCTTGCAAAATATTCAAACAACTTTTCCATCAGTTCGGGAGTCATTTTCAAAATCACAACTTTATTATTAAAAGGCATAATTTCGTAAACATTTCTAACGCTAATATCTCCCTTTGGCATAATTGCCCTTAGCCCACCATTGTTAGTAAATGCAAAATCTACTTTTTTATTTAATTTGTTTTTTACAGTTTCTAACATTAAATCGGCAACAAAATTACCAAGTAATCCCTCAGGAAAGCCCTTTACCATAACTTGAGTTGAATGACCAATTATAACATTCATTGTTTTGTCAAGGCTATCTTTGTAAGGCTTAATTATTCCCTTTATTTCAGCATCTTCATTTATGTTTGAAGAAATTTCGTATCGTTGAGAACTTACTTTAGACAGCTCATCCTTTACCTCATTTGAACAGGAAAATAAAATTATGGATAAGATCAAAAAAGACAAGCAAGTATATTTTTTTAAACCTAACATTTAAAAATCAATTAATTACCTTTAAAACAATTGCTGAGCTTCTTTTTTTAAATGTGTTTTTGCATCATAAAGAAAAACACTTATTTTTTGATTATTCAAAAGAATAATTTTTACTAAATCAAGTGAATTATTTTGATTATCAACTTTTTCTTTTGATAAATTAATAATTTTTGCAATTTCAGATTTAGCTTTCAATACTTTATCCCATGCTTCATTAGAAACATACAATTGCTGTGCTACATTATGGTCAAATTCAGCCCTAAGATTTGAAATTAATTGAGCATGTAATTGTTCAACATTCATTCCTGCTTTATTTATCCTTACAATTAAATTTTCAGGAGCAATTCGTTCAAGCAATAGCATTACTCTTTCATAAGCTTGTAACTTAAGCATTATCAAATCCTTTGCAGAATCAGATTTTACATCAATCAACTTTTTATCTTTTTCATTTTGTAAAAAGCTTTTTAAAATATAAAATGCCGTTACAAAAACAATTACTGAGGGTAATAAAACTTTTATTAATTCAATAAATACATCCATATCACATTTTTTTATTTGCAAAAATACTAAAGTAAGTTGGGATTTCAATTACTCTTTTCAATATTGTTCAAGCAAAGTTATTTTTAAAAATTGTTTTTTTTATAAAAACATGTATATTTGTAAGTTGTTTCATGATTACAAATCATTTAAATAGAACTAAATTGAAAAATTTTACTACTTCATTTTTTATTTTATTATTTTTCTTTATTTCAACTTTATCAAAAGGACAGGGTGCAGTTGATCACTGGGAAACCATAATATTTCCACAATTTTCATGGGATTATTTTGTTGGTACTACCGAGCCCGATTCCACATGGAATACACTTGCTTTTAACACAAGTAATTGGAATAAAGGAAAAGGAGGAATTGGTTATGCCGATGGAGATGACAGAACAATTATTCCATCTACAATATCACTTTACATGAGAATGAAATTTATGGTACCTGATAAGGATAAAATTGCCAGAATTATATTATCAATGGATTATGATGATGCATTTGTAGCCTACCTAAATGGAACAGAAATAGCAAGGTCGAACATAGGAACTGTTGGGATTAAACCAAAGTACAATGATACATCATTAACATTTCATGAAGCGGTTATGTATAAAGGTGAGGATCCTGAATCATTTTCCCCATCAATAGATTTAATATCTAATACACTTTCCACAGGAATGAATGTACTTGCAATTCAAGTACATAATACAGGTATTACTTCATCCGACATGTCAGCAATACCATTTTTATTTGCAGGCATTAATGATAAAAGTACATTTTATGCACCACCTCCTTCATGGTTCAAGGTAGCTAATATTTTCATTTCTTCAAATTTGCCAATTATCCAAATCAATACATTAGGAAATACAATTGTTGATGAGCCAAAAATAACTGCTGAAATGACAATTATTAATAATGGACCTGGAAAATTAAACATTCTTTCAGATTCATCAACGGACTATTCAGGACAAATCGGAATTGAATACAGAGGACAGTCTTCTCAGGAATTTATAAAAAAATCAATGGCAATTGAAACTCGCAAATCTGATGGAAGCAATAATAATGTTTCTATTTTTGGTTGGCCAAAAGAAAACGATTGGATTTTATATGCTCCTTACAGTGATAAAAGTCTGTTACGAAATGTTCTTACTTTGAAATTAGCAGAAGCAACAAATCAATATTCATCAAGGACAAAATTTTGTGAATTATTTATTAATGGAGACTATAAAGGCGTTTATGTTTTTATGGAAAAAATCAAAAGAGACAATGGAAGAGTAAATATTTCAAAATTAAAAAGCAGTGACATAACAGGAGATGACCTTACAGGTGGATATATAATAAAGGTTGATAAATCGGATACCATTGCAGAAGGTTGGTATTCGTACCCAAGTCCTGCATATCCTGATGCAATGATTCTCTTTTTATCATATCATTATCCTAAATGGGATGAAATAGTTCCCAAACAAAAAGAATATATACAAAATTATATCTTAGATTTTGAAAATACTTTAGTTAGCAATGAGTTTGCTGACCCGCTAACAGGTTATTCAAAATACATTGATATAAGTTCATTTATTGATTTTTTATTGATAAACGAACTTAGTAAAGACATTGATGCTTTTAAATACAGCGTTTTTATGTACAAAAATAAAGATAGCAAGGGTGGAAAATTAAAAATGGGACCATACTGGGATTTTAATCTTGGATATGGGAATGTTAACTATGGTGATTATCATGTAGATTCAACAGGGGGCTGGATTTATAACAAAGCATACAAAATGTTTTGGTTTGAAAGATTAATGCAAGACACAAATTTTCAAAACAAAGTAAAATGCAGATGGAATAAATTAAGGAAAGGTCCTTATAAAACAGATATTGTACTAAGCTATATTGATTCAATGACAAATTATTTAGATGAGGCTCAAAAACGAAATTTTAATGAATACCATATACTAGGAAGATATATTTGGCCAAACAAATATGTTTTTGATACTTATGAAGAAGAAATCAGTTATTTAAAAGATTGGCTTTCTGCTCGTTTTGAATGGATGGATAATAACCTACCCGGATATTGTGATCCATCGGCAATTGATGAAAAGTCAAATCCCGATTTTTACCTCACTAGCTACCCTAATCCATTTACTAACAACTTTAACTTAAGTTATAATTTGCAAAAAACTGCAAATGTTGAAATTAGCATTTATGATATTACAGGGAAATTACTAAAAACAGTTGTAAACAAAAATCAAAGACAGGGAAATTATTTCCTTAATTTTGATATAAAACAAGTAAATATTAATTCAAAAGGAATATATTTATGTGTAACAAAACTGAACAACAAAACAATATCTATTAATAAACTTGTTAAGTATTAACTAAAAAAAATTAATAATTATTTGATTATGCTTAACTTTGCAACAGAAATATAAACTAATATATTTAGATGAAAATACGTCCTGGCAATATTATTTTTCTTATTATTTTATTTATTCCGTTTTGGAGTTGGCTTTGGTGGTATTTTAGTCCAACTTACCCGATGAACATTCTTACATTAGATAAAACTGTTTCTACACCATTTAGAAATGAACATCGTTCTTTAAATTGGATACAAACCCACAATAAATATGTAAAAAAATCAGATGGTAAACTTTACAGTAACTTCAAAGATTACTATGGTTTTTTTCCCTTAAAACCTTATGAAAACAAAAAATACTGGATAAGCGACCTTGATTCCTTATCGAAAGAACAAATTGATTCAATGTCTGATGCACTTGATATGGTTTACTATACCGACCTTTACGGAGTTTATTACAATGAATGGTACCTTGATTCTCTTGAAACAGAACATTCGCCAAAAATTTATGGAGGAATGTCAAGAACAGATTATCTGCTTCTTGAAAAAATGAAGGAAAAGAAAAAACTAATACTCACTGAATTTAATATCATTGCATCTCCAACATCATGGGTAGTTCGTAGAAAAACAGAAGAACTTTTTAATTTTGAATGGACAGGTTGGACAGGTAGATATTTTAATTTATTAGACACTTTAAAAAACCCTGAATTACCCAGATGGGTAATACGGCTTTATAAAGAACAACACGATGGTAATTGGCCATTTACAAAAGCAGGAATTGTATTTGTTCATTTAGACGAAAGAATTGCAATACTTGAAAAGCGTACATCTCTTGATGTTGAAGTCCCTTTTATTTATACATCCGAATATGGACAAAAGAAATATGACTTACCAAAAAAAATCCATTATCCATACTGGTTTGATATCACTTTCACAAAAAACACAAATAAAGTTGTTTCATCCTACAAAATAAAACCTAACGATGTTGGCGATTCAATATTAACACTATACGGAATTCCTACAGAATACCCGGCTTTTATTGAACACGATGAAGACGATTATAAATTTTATTACTTTGCAGGAGACTTTTCAGATAATCCTATTACATTATATTCTTCGCATTTTCGTGGTATTGGGCTTATTAGTAGGGTCTTTTATAAAAATGCAACATTTAATGAAAGAACAAAATTCTTTTGGAGATATTATAAACCGGTAATGGAAACAATTATTGAAAACTATACAGATGAAAGAAATTTGTTTAATGAAAAATAATATAATTTAAATTTACGAATAACATTAAACGCTTTAAATTAAGCACATAGGATGGTAGAACAAAAATTATATAACGCTAGCAGATTAGAAGAAATGACAGATGGTGATACTAAATTTGCCAAAGAGATGATAGAATATTTTATCAATATTTATGAAGAAGTTATTCAAAACTTATTTTATTACTATGAAAAAGAAGATTGGAATATGCTAAGAAGAACTGCCCATAAATTTCTTTCAAATGCAAGTATGCTTGGAGCATTTAGTATTGTTGGAAATATTGACGAAATTGAAGACCTTGCTTTGCAAAAAAAGAAAAATGATAATATTCCTGAACTAATTAATACAGTAAATAAAGACTGCAAGATATTATCTATTCAATTTGAAAATGATTTTTTAAAAGATAATAATTAAAATAAATTATATAAAAAATGAAAGTTTTAGTATGTGAAGACGACACCATGATTCTGAAAATGATTGAATTACGACTCAAGAAAGATGGTTATGATATTACAATTGCAAAAGATGGGAAAAATGGAGCAACAATGATAAAAGAAAATAAATTTGATTTAATAATTACTGATTTGCTCATGCCGTTTTTTAGTGGTTTGGAATTAATTAACCTTATAAGAAATGAATTAAAACTTCAAACACCTTTAATAGTTTTATCCTCAGTAAAATTTGAGGATACTATTTTAAAGGCATTTGAACTTGGTGCTGATGATTATATTGTTAAACCATTTAGCCCAAATGAACTTTCAATTAGAGTAAAACGACATATTAAAAAAAGATAATGACAAATAAATTTGCATATTCCATTTTTTTGATATGTTGTATTCTAAACTTTACAAATATTAATATTGTAAAAGGTCAAAATATCATTCTTATCAATGAAATAGAAGATGTTGACAGTTCTTTTTTGCTTGCACGTGAATATGCATTTAATGGCTCAAGAGACACTTCAAGAGCAATTTGCTATAAAATTTTAGAAAGAGCACCATCTTATGATGATGTCCGAATACTTATTGGCAGAACTTATACATGGGATGGAGAGTACTCAAAAGCAAGAAAAGAATTTAAAACCGTTTACGATAGCTCACCCGATTATTATGATTTAATAAATGCTATTATTGACCTTGAAAAATGGTCGGAAAATTACGATAAAGCAATTGAATATTGTATGCACGGATTAAGCTATTATCCTTTTGATAGTAATTTTTTATACAAAAAAGCAGACATCCTTGACAGTAAAAAAGAATATGATTTATCATTAGAAATTGTTGATTCATTAATATTTAAATACCCTAAAGACACTTTATTCACAAATCTCAAAGAATCAATTTTAGAACATATTGAAATACAGAATGACACAATTGATACAGACAGTCTTTTTATGCAAGCCCGAGAATATGCTTTTAATGGAAAACGTGATTCTTCAAGAATACTTTGCCAACAAATTTTAAATAAAAACCCAAATTATCATGAAGTAAGAACTTTGTTAGGACGAACTTATCTTTGGGATAAAAAATATAATTTAGCAAAAAAAGAATTTCATAAAGTACTTTTAGATGATTCGGCAAATTACCAAGCAATAAGTGCTTCTATTGATTGCGAAAACTGGTCAGACGATTACGACTCGGCATTAAGTTTTTGCAATTATGGATTATTTTATCATCCTAATGACTGTGATTTCCTTTATAAAAAAGCAAGTGTTTTTGATAATCAAGAAGAATACGATACCGCCCTTAAAGTATTGAAATATTTAAATACACTATGTCCCGAACATGAAAAAGGCAACTCATTGCTTAAAAATGTAAAAGCTTCAAATCAAAAAAACAGCATTTCGTTAAACTATTCATTTGAATATTTTGGTATTCCTTGGAACAGAAGATTTCATCTTACTACTTTAAAATACGGACACAAATTTAAAAAATTCTCAATAATTGCAAAATATTATATCGGTGATATGGTTTTTGATTCCGAACATCTTCTTACAAAAGATATTGATGGCGAGCCTGAATTAGATGTATATTTTGACATTTGGAAAGATGCTTATGCATGGACAAGCTATGGTTATTCATGGAATCACAATCTATTTCCACGACACCGATTCGGATTCGAAATTTATCAATCCTTACCAAATGCCTTTGAAACATCTTTGGGAATAAGGTACATGCAATTTTATCGCGATTCTGATAGTTCTGCAAATAACATTCTTATTTACACAGCATCTGTAGGAAAATACATAGGAAACTGGTGGATATTATTAAGAACTTATATTTCTCCAAAATCCTATGGTGTTTCTAATTCCTTTCATTTGTCTTTTCGCAGATATTTTAAACACAAAGATAACTATTTTTCAGTTGTACTTTCAACAGGAAATTCACCCGATGAAAGAATAAACAAAATTGGTGATTTTGATATGTTAGATTCTAAAAGGATTAGATTAGGATATAAAGATAAAATTTCTTCTTCTTTTTTATATGAAATTAGAGTAGGATATAATTATGAAGAATATAAAACAGATAACAATATTAATAATCGTAATGCTTATGATGCTAGTATTTTATTAGAATATTTATTTTAAAGAAAACAACAAATAATTTGAATACACACACAATTAAAATATTGAATTTCATGCGTTCTCAAAACCTATTAAAAGTTATTTCAACAATAATATTTTTGGGAATTGTACAATTTTGCCTCTACTCAAATGCATTTGCACAGCAACAAGATGTTACTTTGAGTGTCCAAATATCTGCAAGAAAAGGAAGTCCCGGAGACATGATTTTTTTGAAAAAAAGACATAAAATAGACAAGGAAATTAAAGAGATACTTGACAATGGCAGATATAAATATGTTGTTGGAACTTTTTACAATTACAATGATGCTAAAGAATACCGAAACGAACTAATAGATGAACACGGATTAAAAGATGCTTTTATTGTTGCAATTCAAAACGAGAAAATACTTAATAACTGGGACAGAAATAATTATATAGCTTCTTCAAAAAAAACAACACCTCAAAAAGTTGAAGACTCGGAAGAAAAACCTCCAACTAATATTGAGGAAGAGAATGTTGTAGAACCTACAAGCACTACCGATAAAAAAGAAGAGCCTAAAAAGGAAAAGTCAACACAAGAAATTGAAAAACCACAGAAAAAAAACATTGGATTTGCCGAAGCTTTTATTAACAAAGAAAATATATTCCCACATCTTTCAAATAAAAAAGTAGAAATAGAAGATAAAAGTAACAAAAAAGAAAAAAAGCCTGAAAAAAAAGAAGTAGAGAAAAAGGATAATCAAGAAAAAGAAACAACAAAGCACGAACAAAAAGAAAAGAGCAAACTAAATACTATATTTTCAAAAAGAAAATCTAAAAAAGAAAATGAGGATAAAGTTGATAAAAAAGATCAACCGAAAAAGAAAAAACAAGCAAAAGCAAAAAACAAGCAAGAAGAAAATAAAGAAAAAATAGTTGAAAAAGAAGAAAAACCGGAACATTGGACAGGTGAAGCTGAAAAAGCAGAAACAACTAAGGAAGTAGTAGAAAAACTAAAAAAGGACAAAAGTTTACCATTTCCTCAAAATATTTTACATCCTATAATGAATGTAGTAGAAACAACTTTTAATTCAAACAAGATAATTATTATGGCAATTATCTTGATATTTTATTTCCAGTTAAGTTTTATTCTATTAGTTATTTTCATTGTAATACAACGATTTATTAAATCCGCAAAGGATAAAAAGATTGAAATAGTAAAAGAAAAATATCAAAATATTATTGCTGAATATCTTTTTAGTGATGAGCATGAAAATAAAATTCCTACTGAACTGATAAAAATAAACTCCTATTTAAAAACAGACATTTTAGTACAAGAAGTATTATCATTACACAAAAATCTTTCAGGAACGACCTATGAAAGACTAATGAATCTTTACCTTGAATTATCATTGCATACCCACTCATTAAAAAAACTTAATAGCAGAAAATGGCATATTGTAGCAACAGGAATACAGGAACTTACACAAATGAAAGTAGGATTAGCTACTCAACGTATTGAGCAATTTATAAATCACTCAAATGAAATTATTCGCTTAGAAGCTCTACTTGCAATTATAAGATTAAATAAAACAAATCCGTTTTCTTTTCTTGATAAATATACAGAAGATTTTACAGAATGGGAAAAGCTTAATATTCATTACCTAATAGATAGACATGAGATTAAAATTCCTGATTTTAAAAAATGGTTGTCATCACATAATGATGATGTAGTAATATTCTGTCTTCAAATGATAGCAATATTCAAGCAACAAAATGCATTTGATGACCTGATTAAACTTTTAAGTCATCCTAATAAAAAGATAATTCAAAAATCAATTACTGCTCTCGGCATTAATGGAAATTCTGATGCTTCTAAATATTTAAAAGATATTTATAATTATGTTTATCATCAAAATAAAATTAGAATTATTATTACTTTAGGGGATTTTAATGATGAATCAAATGTCGATTTTCTGGAAAATATTTTATCCGATAATAATTTTGATTTAAGATTCCATGCTGCAGAATCACTTGACAAAATTGGCATGTCCAGTGATAAATACCTTGATATAGCAAAAAAGGATGAAGATACAGAATTAGAAACAATTGTTAAACACATTTTTATTGAAAGAATCTAAATTATGCTTGAACTATTAAAAATATTACAAGAATTACTCAACCTTGTATTTTTCCTGTTTGGAATATTTGTTGTCTTTGCATATCTTGCACTAGCGGTAATTTCAGCTTTTGCACTTATACATTATATGCGAAAAAACAGTTTTGTAGATTACAATAAAATTCTTTCATCACCTTTTGCCCCATCAGTTTCTGTGATTGCACCTGCTTTTAACGAAGGAAAAACGATTATTGATAATGTTCATGCTTTACTACATTTATATTATCAAGATTATGACATTCTTATTGTAAACGATGGAAGCAAAGATGATACACTTAGCAAACTAATAGAATCCTTTTCACTCAAAAAAGTTACTTACGCAGTTGATTTCAGACTAGAGCATAAAGAGATAATTGGCATATACAAATCTACAAACCAATCCTTTGGGATGTTAACAGTTATTGACAAAAGAAACGGTGGAAAAGCAGACGCTTTAAATGCAGGTATAAATGTATCAAGAAAAGATGTTTTTGTTGTAATTGATGTTGACTCAATATTAGAACAAGATGCATTATTAAGACTTGCAAAACCATTTCTTGAACAAAGAGAAAAAACAGTACTCACTTCGGGAAGTGTAATTCGTATTGCAAACTCATGTGAAATAGAAAGTGGGAAAATAATTAATGTCAATTACCCTAAAGAATATTTAGCAAAATTTCAGGTTCTTGAATATAATAGATCATTTTTGATGGGAAGAATGGCTTGGGCGAAACTTAACGGACTACTACTCATAAGTGGTGCAATGGGAATGTTTAACCGAGATGTAATTATTGACTGCGGGGGTTACAGCACTAAAACAGTAGGTGAAGACATGGAATTAATTGTTCGTGTAAGAAGACACATGGAAGAAATTAATCAGAAATATGATGTAGTGTATATACCCGACCCTCTTTGCTGGACAGAAGTTCCTACTAGTCTTAAAATTCTTGGAAATCAAAGAAACAGATGGACAAGAGGAAACATGGGAACTCTTTTTATGCATCGTAAAATCTTTTTCAATCCACAATATGGAACAATGGGAATGTTAGGTTATCCTTATTGGTTCATTTTTGAATGGCTTGCACCTTTAATGGAATTCTTTGGGTTAATATACTTTATTTTCCTTGCTGTAGTTGGTGCCTCAAACTGGCCGTTTTTCTTAATGCTATTAACATTTGTTTATTCTTTTGCTATAGTATTTTCAACATGGTCAATACTGTTTGAAGAACTTACTTTTGACAGATATAAAAAGAAAACTGACTTAATAAAATTATTCTTTACTGCACTAATTGAACCTTTCCTTTATCATCCATTAACTGTTTTTTGGTCACTTATGGGAAACTATGATTATTTCCGTGGCAAAAAAACTTGGGGTAAAATGGAAAGACATGGCTTTACGCATAGTGCATAAAAACAATTAATCTTATTCAGGCAAGCACATCCTGCATCTTGCATCCTGTATCTTGCATCCTGCATCTTGCATCCTGCATCCTGGCATCTTGAATCCTGCATCCTGCATCCTGCATCCTGCATCTTGAATCCTGCATCCTGCATCCTGCATCTTGAATCCTGCATCCTGCATCTTGCATCCTGCATCCTGCATCTTGCATCCTGCATCCTGCATCTTGTATCTTGTATCTTGTATCTTGTATCTTGCCCTACCTTACCTTCTTAATAACTTTCTCAACTTCCTTGATTAGGCTTTGAAAAATTTCATCCTTTTTGCCAAGACCGTCAATATCAATAACAGGACTTTGTTTTTTGTAATATTTTAAAATCGGTTGTGTTTTCTTTTCATGTTCCTGTAGCCTTTCAACAATAGTTTCAGTATTAGAATCATATTCCATTCTGTTTTCTGTTTTTCCCCTTAAAGCCAATCTTTTTACTAATTCTAAATGAGGAACATTAATATTAAAAATACATGAAATTGAAGAATTTATCTTTAACAGTAGCCCATCAAGAATATATGCCTGAACCATTGTTCGTGGAAATCCTTTAAAAATAAATCCATTTGTATCAGGATTCATTTCAATTCTTTTTTCTATCAACTTAATTACAATTTCATCAGGAACCAATGCACCTTTTTCCATTAAACGTTCTACTCTTTTACCAAGTGAAGAAGCTTTTTTGATTTCTTCCTGAAGCATATCACCTGTCGAAAGATAAGTGAGATTATATTTTTCTGCCAGTATTTGTGCCTGAGTTCCTCTGCCTGCTCCCGGATATCCAAAAATTACAACATTTAAAAGCACTTTTCTTAAAGCAATTTCAATACTTTCTTGAACTTCTGAAAACACATCTTCAATTTTTCCCGTACCATCAATTCCTATATAATTATTTTTTTCTTTATAAAATGAAATTACAGGAACAGTTTTGTTGTCATATTCCTTAAGCCTGTTTTGAATAATTTCTTTTGTATCGTCTTTCCTATTTTCTATTTCTGCTCGTTTCAATAACCTTTTAACAGATTCTTCTTTAGGCACTTCAAGGCTTATTAAACTTGTTAATGAAGAATGTACTCTTAACAAAAGCCCTTCTAAAATATAAGCTTGCACCAAGGTTCTTGGAAATCCATCAAATAAAAAACCACTTGATTCAGGGTGCATTTTAATTTTCTTTTCAATAATTTGTACAATTATTTCGTCAGAAACAAGCCCGCCTTTTTCAATAATATGCTTTGCTTCCAAACCGAGTTCTGTTTTTTCAGCTATTTCTGCTCTCAAAATATCACCGGTTGCAATGTAAATAAGATTATAATTTTCAATTAACAGCTTTGATTGAGTACCTTTTCCTGCTCCAGGAGGTCCAAATAGTGCAATGTTTAACATATCTTTTTTCTTTTAAAATTCATTTAAATTATTCCATAACATATCTTTTAACTCAGCTATTCCCTCTCCTGTAATTGACGAAATAAATACAGAAGGTAAATCAGGAATAAAGTTTATTAATTCATTCTTTAATTCATTGTCAAGCAAATCAGATTTTGTAATTGCAAGTATTTTCTTTTTTCCAGCAAGCAATGGATTAAACTTTTTTAATTCATCAAATAAAGTTTCATAATGATCACTAATATTTAAATGCTCAGCAGATATCATAAAAAGCAAGACAGAATTCCTTTCAATATGTCTTAAAAACCTTAATCCTAAACCCTTTCCTTTTGACGCACCTTTAATAATTCCCGGAATATCTGCCACTACAAAAGATTTTTCATCCTTGTAATCCACCACACCAACACTTGGAGTTAAAGTTGTAAACTCATAATTTGCCACTTTTGGTTTAGCTGCAGAAATAACTGACAATAGTGTTGATTTTCCGGCATTGGGAAAGCCAACCAAACCAACATCAGCCAATAATTTAAGTTCAAGAATAACTTCACTGTATTCTCCTTCTATTCCCGACTGGGAGTAACGAGGTGCTTTACGAACAGAAGATCTAAAATGATAATTGCCTAATCCTCCTTTTCCTCCTCTGAGTAAAATTTTTCTTTGATTATGTTCCGTAATTTCAAATAATGGTTTTTCATCATCAATTTTTTTTGCTATTGTACCCAATGGCACTTCAATAATTCTATCTTCTGCATTTGCTCCTGTTTTTAATGATTTACCTCCACCTTGTCCATTATTTGCAATAACATGCTTCATATATCTTAAATGTAATAATGTCCAAAGGTGATTGCTTCCTACTAATATCACATGACCACCTCTGCCTCCATCACCTCCATCGGGTCCACCCTTAGATGTCGTTTTATCACGATGAAAATGAGACATACCTGGACCTCCTGCTCCCGAACGACAAAATATCTTTATCCTATCTATAAAATCTTGATTACTCATTTCTTTCTATTCTATATATTATCTTATGTTTTTGTTTAAAAACAATCTTTAAAGTAAGCATTAGAAACATTGTAAAAATAAAACAAATACATCACATTTTGTCTTCAAAAGTATTGAAAAAATCAATTTCTGTAAAATATTCAAAAATTTGTAAAATTTTTGTTTTTTAAGATTTATATTTCATTCTATCTAATTGTATTTGTAGCGTTTACAGAATTTTTTATTTTTTTTTCATATAATTTCAAAAAAGTTTTTCCATTTCGTATAAAATATTATATTTGCACAAAATCTAAAAGAAGCAGAATATGTATTGGACAGTGGAATTGGCATCATATCTGATTGATGCTCCGTGGCCTGCAACAAAGGACGAACTTATCGACTACACAATCAGGACGGGAGCACCCCTTGAGCTCGTAGAAAACTTGCAAGAGCTTGAAGATGACGGTGATCCGTTTGAAAATATTGATGAAATTTGGCCTGACTACCCCTCTAGTGATGAATATTTTTTCAACGAAGATGAGTATTAATTAACACTTTTTCAATTTACCTTAGTCCGTTTTTTTTGTTTCAAATCTACTCAAAGCTGATAATTGACTTTTCCAAAGTTAATTTAGCTTACTGAAACAACATCATAGCTATTGCATCTTGAAAATGAGATTTCAATTCTTTCTCTTTACCTTTGTAATTCTAAAAAAAATACAACAATGAAAAGCAAGAAAGTAATTTTAATGATTCTTGATGGATGGGGAATAGGAGATAAATCCAAAGCAGATGCTATTTTTAATGGAGAAACACCTTACATTGATTCCCTATTAAAAAATTATCCAAATTCGGAACTTTTAACCTCAGGAAAAAATGTTGGACTACCCCAAGGACAAATGGGAAACTCGGAAGTAGGACACATGAATATTGGTGCAGGAAGAATTGTTTTTCAAGACCTTGTAAAAATCAATAAAGCTATTGAAGATAATTCAATAATTAAAAATGAAGAAATTAATAAGGCTTTTCGCTATGCTAAAAATAATAATAAAACGGTTCATCTTTTAGGATTGGTTTCAAACGGTGGTGTTCATTCGTCCCAAAAACATCTTTACAAATTATGTGATATTACAAAAGATTTTGGCTTAAAAGAAGTTTTTATTCATGCATTAACTGATGGTAGAGATACCGACCCCAAAAGTGGATTGGGATTTATTAAAGAACTTGAAAAAAAAATTGAAGATTCAAACATAAAAATTGCTTCACTTACAGGCAGATATTACACTATGGACAGAGATAATCGTTGGGAAAGAATAAAGGAAGGATACGATTTAATGGTTCATGGAAATGGGAAAAAAACAAAAAATATTCAAAAGGCAATTCAGGAATCCTATGATAATAATGTTACTGATGAATTTATTAAACCTATTGTAAAAACGGATAAAAACAACAAAGCAATTACAACAATAAAAGCAGGCGATGTAGTAATTTGTTTTAACTTTAGAACCGATAGGCTAAGGCAAATAACAACGGCACTTACTCAAAAAGATATTCCCGACTATGATATGAAATCATTGGATCTTGAGTATTTTACAATGACAAAATATGATAAAAATTTCAAAAATATCAATGTCATTTTTAAAAAAGATAATGTAAATAATTCACTGGGAGAAATACTTTCAAAAAAAGGTGAAAAACAAATAAGAATAGCTGAAACAGAAAAATATGCTCATGTAACATTTTTCTTTTCAGGAGGTAGAGAAGAAGAATTTGACAATGAAAAAAGAATAATGATTCCTTCTCCAAAAGTGGCAACCTACGATTTGCAACCCGAAATGAGTGCTTACAAAGTAAAGGATGCAATTGTAAAAGAATTAAAAACAAAAGAACCTGATTTTATTTGTCTTAACTTTGCTAATGGCGACATGGTGGGTCATACAGGAATTTATCCAGCAATTTTAAAAGCAATAAATGCTGTTGACAATTGTGTAAAAGAAGTTGTAGAAACAGCCAAAGCAAACGATTACACGATTTTAATAATTGCTGATCACGGAAATTCAGATCATGCTATAAATTCGGATGGAACACCAAATACAGCTCATTCCCTAAACCCTGTTCCATGCATTTTAGTTTCAAAAGAATATCAAAAAATAAAAAATGGAATTTTGGCAGATATTGCCCCAACAATTTTAAAAATTAAAGCTTATCCTATTCCTAAAGAAATGACAGGGAAAGTTTTGATTTGATAAATGAAAAAATTATTTTTCAGCAACCACAATTCTATCTTTATCAAAGCTATCTTTCAGAATTTTTGTTTTGAAAAAACCATTCATTTTCAATAATTCAACAACATCTTTTCCCAGTGCTTCATTTATCTCAAAAAAGAGTTTTCCTCCTTTTTTTAAGTGTGATTTTGCAAACTCACAAATTTCTTTGTAAAAAATCAAAGGATTATCATCACTCACAAATAAAGCTTTTTCAGGTTCATGTTCCAATACATTTTTGTGCATCAAATTTTTTTCCGATTCCCGAACATAAGGCGGATTGCTAACTATGAAATCAAATTCCCCCTTTATGTTTTCTCTTTCGGTTTTTTCTAAAATATTAATTTTATTGAAAATTATTGAAACATTATTTAAGTCAGAATTTCCTTTTGCAATCATTAATGCCTCTTCCGAAAAATCAATTGCTGTAATCTCTGACTTGGGAATTTCCTTTTTTAATGCAATTGCAATACAACCGCTTCCTGTTCCAATATCAATAATTCTTGGAAAAGTTAAAGTATTTTCATTAACAACTGTTGATACCAATTCCTCAGTTTCAGGTCTTGGGATTAAAACATCATTACTAACTTTTATTTCACAATTACAAAAAAATGTTTTACCAATTATTTGTTGAATAGGCACATTATTTAAAAGTTTTTTAATAGCTACTTCTAATTTATCTTTTTCTTCTACCGAAATTTTATAATTACTTTTTGTTGTAAAAATATCTGTTCTCTTACAATCAAATAAAAACTCAATTAACTCGTAAGCAATACTTTGAGCTTCCCTTTCGGAATAAATTGATTTTATTCTGCTAACAATATTTTTAAAAATTTCATTCACTAACTTATTTTATAAAAAAAGTTGTCTTCTAATAATCCTTTAATTTCGGTTCTATGTCTAATACTGTGGGTAATCAAATTTGCCACAGATTCACAGATTACAAAATTACTCTTTTTGTAATTAATGCTTATAAGAAAACTCATTAATTGCCTACCTGTGCCGTAAATCCCCTAAAGGACATATCTTATTAGAATATTGCATATAAATTAATTTTAATCTGTGAATCTGTGGCTTTAATTTTTTTTACCCACACAAATCAACATAGAACCTTAATTTTTCTATCGGCACATATTAAATTTACAGCTGACTATTTTTTCACAAAAGGTAAAACCTTAGAAATATCTTTGTCTGAGAAAAATCTTATTAAATAATATCCTGATGATAATTCTGCTGTTGAAATTGAAATTATTGAATTATTATAGCTTATAAATTTTGCATTTTTAACAACTTTTCCATCCATTGTAAATATTTTATAAACACCTTCTTTCGTAAATTCTGCATTAATTTTTACATTTAGAATATCACTTACAGGATTTGGAAAAAGCTGTATTGATTCGTTTTTAACCATTTTTTCTTTTGTACCTAATGTACCCCAGTAACCATTTTTATTAATAACAATTATATCATTTATCGGAGGATTGCTCACTCTTGTGTAGGTAATAGGGTTTGTTTGCCATCTAATTACAATTGAATCAACTGTGCTATTATTGTCCAAACCAAAATTTCTAATAAAAGGTTGCTGACCGCTAAAATGACCAAAGCCTGCCGATACTTCCCGTGTTTGTGCAACTCCTCCCGAATAAACTGTTATTCGTGAGCCAATCCCACTTTTATTTGAAGCTTGCGGAGGGTCAAGTTTTATTCCTACCCAATTATTGAATTCACCAACTTTATTTTCAATCAGAAGCACTTCATGTTTAGCTTCATGCTCTCCGTTGCCGTGGCAAAGTAAAATATCATCATCACCGTCAAGGTCAAAATCAATAGGTTGGATTGAATAAAGTTCTCTAATCATAGTGCTTACTCCTGCAATTCCAATATCTGAGGAAATATCATCAAAATAATTATCTGATTGTTGTTGAGAAATAAACAATCTTGTATTATTTGAATATCCACCGTTTCCTACTGCAAGGTCAAGAAGCATATCATTGTCCAAATCAAACCAACAAGCATCATAATCGCCAATATGAGATGCTCTCGGAGGTTTTCTTTCAACACGGTCAAGAGCCCATTCAAGTTCATAATTTCCACTTTCACCTTTATTGACAACAATTGTTGACCTTCCTGCAAGTTTCCCGAACACATCATTTCCAAATCCTCCATGTACCAGAACATAAAAGAAATCCATATCTCCGTCATTATCAAAATCAGCAGGTTGACTTGCCCATGTACAAAGTGCTTTTGCTTTTGTCATTTGCATATCAGCCCAGCCATCTCCATTCAAAAATTGAGTGTTGTATCCAACAGTTTTAGCAACATCACGAAACCTACCGTTTTTCATATTTTTCCATAAGCTACCACCACTACGGCAATATGGTGAAGTAGCAATATCCATCCATCCGTCATTATTCCAATCAGTAGCATTTACTCCGTACAACGGATAGTCATTTTGTTCAATCCATGTTTCAAAACTCACATCTGTAAAAGTACCATCACCATTGCCTTTAAGCATATAGCTTGAAGTTATTTTGTTATTTTTATAATCATCAAACCAAGATGCAACAAAAACATCAAGATTACCGTCAAGATTATAATCAAGAAACGACATTCCTGTTGTATTTACCAAACCTTCATCATTGCCTGAGTGAGGTCCTATTTTATTTAGTCCGCTGTTTTCTACAAGTTCAAATTCTCCCCATCCTTTGTTCAACAAAACTTCACATCTATCTCCGGGGTCGTTGCTGTCGGGATGATAATATTCCCACCTATGATAATAAATTCCTGTAATGCAATCGTTATCTCCGTCATTATCAATATCTCCAAAAATAACATTATCTATCACCCTACCCTTTTCGCCATTTCTCCTTATGTCAATATGTGAGCCTTTTGTAATGTCTTCAAAAAATCTGTCTTTTGGATTTGATGAACCGGGCTTTTGAATATTTCTGTATAATTTTATATGACCTTTGTTAAGATTTGCTTCAATAATAGCAATATCGGGATAATGATCGTTGTTGATATCCACAACATAAACATAGGAAGCACGTGCACTGTCAAGCCCAACATCTTTAGTAACATTTTCAATCCAGCTTTCTGATTGTGAAAATGTTTTTATTGAGAAACTTATTAAAATAACAAAAGTGAGATAAATGTTCTTTTTCATTTTTAGAATATTATTTTTTAAAAATACGAATGTAATAAACTTATCCTTGAGTCCACTCTAAAAACTATTATAATCAACCTTCTGTTATTCCCATACTTTTAGACAACAATTCAGCAGTTTTATCCCATGAAAACTTCTGTTTTTGAACTTTTAATTTTTCGATAAGTTTTTTTCGTAGTGTATCGTCTTCTGCAATTTTTTGCATTGCAATAGCAATTTCTTCAACATCAAAAGGATTTACAATCAATCCTGCATCTCCTACTACTTCGGGCAATGATGAACTGTTGGAAGTAATTACCGGAACATTGCAAGCAAATGCTTCAATTAATGGAATTCCAAAACCTTCAAAATAAGAGACATAAGTCATTGCAACTGCGGAAGCTATATATTTCGCCAAACGTTCATTGGAAACTCGTCCTGTAAAAATAATATCATTTTTATATTTCATGGAATCAAAAACATCTTCCATTTCTTTTGTTCCCCAAGCTTTTCTACCAACAATAACAAGCTTTATTTCTTTTTGTGAATTATCCCTGAATTTCTCATAAGCTTTTAAAAGATTAGGAATATTTTTTCGTTGATGCAAAGCACCTACATATACAAAATAATCTTTTGAAGCTGTCAGTTCTTTTTTTACATCTGCTTTTTCTTTTTCGGATAATGCTTTAAAAATATCGGAAGCACCATTGTAAACAACATCAATTTTATTTGGCTCAATACCATATTTTTGAATTAAATCATTCTTAGAAAATTCTGATACAGTAGCAATTCTATCAGCTTTTTGAGCAAACTTAGGGAAATAATACTTGTAATATTTCTTTACTAAAAAAGGAATATCCTTAGGATAATGTTCAAAAGCAAGATCGTGAATAACCGTTAATGATTTGGTTTTATTTCTTAAAGGTAAATATCCATCCATAGAAACAAAAATATCAGCATTAATTTTTTTTAGAACTTTTGGCAACGACCATTCAAACCATAAATACCAAAGAAAAGGATGACGGGCTTGAGGATGAACAATAATAGCTTCGATGTTTTTGGAGAAAATAAATTCCTTATCAACTTTTCTGTCAAAAAGAAAATAAAATTTATGCTCAGGATATTTTTCAGTAATAATTTTTAGTGTTTCAAAAGTAAAAACACCAATTCCTTCGAGTTTATCTTTTATTAAAAACCTTGTATTTACAGCAATTTTCATCTATTAACACTTCAAAAACAAAATGCTAAATTAAGAAAACAATTTGTAATAAAGTATGCTATAAAAAAACCATTCTTTCAATAAAAATTAAATTGTTATTTCGGATGATTATCTCTTCAACTATCCGTAAAATAAGGTGTTGGAATTTGTGTGCTAACTTCTACTGATAATTTAAATTAGCATAAAAAAACAAAACAACATAACAAAATAATTTTCGTTTCAATAATTCGCTGTTAATAAAGTTTTTTTCAGACCTTTGCCATTGCAAAAAATTGAAAATGATTGTTACTAACATCAAGGATATTTTGAGAAGAAACAATGAATTGAACTAAATCAAATGTGAAAATGGAAAACAAAAATGAAAGTTTTGTTATTGTATTACGCTTTTTACTAAAATGGAAATACCTTTTATTAATAATTAGTTTTGTTGCAGGATTAGTTGCTGCAATATTTACAGGACCAACATTTGTTGACCCCAAGTATGAAGCTTATGTAATATTTTATCCTACATCATCAATAACAGTATCAAAAGGATTACTCACCGAAAATAATTTTTCAGATGAAGGCTTTCTTTCGGTTGGAGAAAGTGAAGAAGCAGAGCAATTATTGCAAATTTTACAATCAGACAGAATAATTCATAAGATAAAAACAAAATACAATCTTATGGAGCATTACGAAATTAGTAAAGATGAAAAATATGCTAATTCAAAATTCGGTTCAAGATTTCACAAAAATGTTAAATCCAGCTTAACAGAATATACTTCAATAAAAATATCCGTTAAAGATAAAGACCCGAAAATGGCAGCTAATATTGCAAATGACATGGTTGAATATATGGATACTATCAGAAATGATATTTTAAAAGTTAGAGCAAAAAACGGCTTGGAGATTGTAAAAGAAGATTATTTCAACAAAAAACAATATATTCAATCACTTATTGATTCACAAAATGTTCTTGCTCAAAAAGGAGTGCTTAACTTTGAAGGACAATCAGAGGCATTGAGTACTGCTTATGCAACAGCACTTCAAAAAGGAAACTCTGTTGCAATAAAATCCGTTGAAGAAAAACTTGATTTGCTTTCTAAATATGGACCAACACAAGAATGGATAACAGGAGAACTTGAATGGGAACAAGAAGAACTTGTTAAGCTAAGAAATAAATACAAGCAAATTAAAGTTGATTTTAAAAACTTCATTCCTCATAAATTTATTATTGAGAATGCTAGTACTCCTGAAAAAAAATGCTTTCCGAGAAGAACAATTATTACTTTAGCATCAGCTTTTATAACTTTAATCCTTACAATTTTGATCCTGATTTTTGTTGAAAATTTTAAAAAAATTGAATTAAATTAATTTTTTTCAACATTTATTCTTTAAAAGAACTCAATAAAAACTCAGCAATTGATAACAAAAAAACACATAACGGGTTTAGCTTTTGTTCTTCTTTTTATTGTTGCCAATACTATTTTAATGCTCCATGAAATTTATTGGCTCAATCTACTTCCTTTTGTTTTATTGATTGCTTACTCTTTCTTTTATTTCCCCGAAAAATTACTTTATTTTTTAATATTTATCACCCCATTATCTTTCATTTACAAATTTGAAGATTTTGGAATTTCAGTTAGTATTCCTACAGAGCCTATCATTTTAACACTCATGATATTGTTCTTTTTACGGTATTTTATTAAAGGTGATTATGACAAAAAAATTCTCAAGCATCCTATTTCTATTGCAATTTACATAAATCTTTCTTGGATTTTAATTACATCTGTTACAAGCACAATGCCTTTAATTTCTCTTAAATTTTTCCTCTCACGTCTATGGTTTGTAACTGTCTTTTACTTTATGATTATCAATCTTTTTAAAAGTGAAAAATCAATAAAAAACTTTTTTTGGTTATTTCTAACACCTCTTATATTTGTAATTATTTTTACAATTTACAAACATCATCACTTTTTCTTTTCTCATGATTATGCTAATAAAGTTACATATCCGTTTTTTAAAGACCACACAATTTATGGAGCAGTAATCGCAATGTTTCTGCCTGTTATTGGAGGCTTTTTTGTTAAAAACAAAATATTAAAATTAAACAAATTTCAAAATGCTTTTGCTCTAATAATTACAATTATTCTTATTGCCGGTGTTTCTTTATCATACTCAAGAGCCGCATGGATAAGCATTGTTGTTGCAATTTCTTTTCCACTTTTATTCTGGTTAAAAATTAAATTTAGAGGTCTGATTTTAATTTTATTAATTTCAGGCTTTTCAATATTTATCTTTTGGTCACAAATAATCCAACCATTGAGAAAAAACACTTCTGTTTCATCAACAGATGTAAGTGAGCAAGTAAAATCAATTTCAAATATTTCAACGGATGCAAGCAATGCGGAACGAATTAATAGGTGGAATTGTGCAATACGTATGTTCAAAGAAAAGCCACTATTTGGATGGGGACCCGGCACTTACATGTTTAAATATGCACCTTTTCAATTGGCAAAAGAAAGAACAATAATAAGTACCGATTTCGGTAACTTGGGAAACGCTCATAGCGAATATCTCGGTCCTCTTTCGGAATCAGGTTTTCTCGGAATGCTTTCATTCCTTTTACTCGCATTTACAGTTCTTTACACAGGAATGAAAGTATATTACAAAAACAATTCGAGTAGTTTTACAAAAGTCATGACCATACTTTTATTAATGGGTTTCGTAACATATCTTACTCACGGAATATTGAATAATTTTCTTCAAACAGATAAAGCATCTGTTCCTTTTTGGGGATTTATTGCTATAATTACAGCAATGGATATTTATTTTAATAAACAACAAAAACTAGAAAAATTATGAAAAAAACAACTTCTTTACTCCTTTTATTTATTGCTTCAATTTTTATCCAAGCAACTATGCCTGCCTATAAAATTTACAATTCAAAAGGCAAAGAAATAAACTTTGAAAAAATGGCAAACAAAATTTCATCAGCAGACGTAATTCTATTTGGTGAGCTTCATAATAATTCCATTTCCCACTGGTTGCAATTTGAACTCACAAAAGCACTTTACGAAACAAAAGGTAATAAATTGCTTTTAGGCTCAGAAATGTTTGAAGCTGATGACCAAATAAAAATTAACGAATATTTTAGCAATTATATAACTCAAAAATATTTTGAAAAAGAAGCACGAATATGGCCGAATTACAAAACCGATTACAAGCCTCCATTTGAATTTGCAAAAGAAAAAAAGCTAAAATATATAGCTACAAATATTCCTCGCAGATATGCTTCATTCGTTTCTACAAAAGGACTTGACTCTCTACAACTTTTAAGCTCGGAAGCAAAAACATTTATTGCTCCACTACCAATTGATTTTGACCCTGAATTACCCGGCTATAAAAAAATGGCTAAAATGATGAGAGGACATAGTATTTCATATCTTCCTCAGGCACAAGCATCCAAAGATGCTACAATGGCACATTTTATCTTAAAAAACCTTAAAGAAGGACAAATATTTCTTCATTTTAACGGAGCTTATCATTCAAATAATCATGAAGGAATTTATTGGTATTTAAAAAAACAAAATAAAAATCTTAAAATAATTACAATTACTACCATTGAACAAGATGATATTAAAAATTTTGATGACGAAATAAAAAATATGGCAGACTACTTTATCGTTGTTGATAGTGATGTAACTAAAACTTATTAAAAATGAAAAAACTATTTTTTATACTTGCACTTTTACCTTTTCTTTTCTCGTGTAACAATTCAGAAGAAAAAAGAGATTCAGAATTACAATCTCTTAACGAGCAAAGAGATGAATTTTATAACAAATTAACAAGCTCGGACTTTGACTTTGAAGAAGTCCGCAACCTTGCTGATAATTATGAATCCTTTATTGAAAACTATCCTAAGGATATCGTTTGCTCAAAACTAACAATTGAATTAGCAAACATTTATGTTAATTTCCTAGGAGATCCTGATAAAGCTATTGAATTATATTCTTCAATAGAAGAAAAATATCATGATAGTGAATATTTACCTGAAAGCTACTTTGCAATAGCAAATATTTATAATGACAGACTTCATAAACTAGGGAAAGCAAGTGAATATTATAGGAAACTAACAGAAGAATTTCCTGACCATGAACTTAGTAAACAAGCAAAATTTTTGATGGAAAATATTGGTAAAACTCCTGAAGAACTTCTAGATGTGATTTTAAAGAAAAAAGCTGAAAGAGAAAAAACAAATAAAAACGATTCAATTATAAATTAATTCTAAAAAATAAATTTATGTCAAAAGTTTTAATTCTTGGTGCCGGAATGGTTTCAAAACCAATAGTTAACTATCTTTTAAACAAGGGGTTTTTTGTTACCATAGGAGATTTTGAAAAAGATAAAGCCATAGAAGTAATTAGTAATCATCCAAAAGGAAAAGCCATCTTTTTTGATGCAACAGATGATAAAACTCTCAACAATCTTGTTGAATCTCATAACATTGTTGTAAGCATTCTCCCTTATGTTTTCCATGTAAAAATTGCCAAAACTTGTATTGCACATAAAAAAAACATGATAACAACTTCATACGTAAAAGCAGAAATGTCTGATTTAGATAAAGAAGCAAAAGAAGCAGGCGTAATTATTCTTAATGAAATAGGACTTGACCCTGGAATTGACCACATGAGTGCAAAAAAAATTATTGATGAGGTTCATGAAAAAAATGGGGAAATCAAAGAATTTTATTCTTTCTGCGGTGCTTTACCAGAACCCGATGCAATAGATAATCCATTTGGGTATAAATTTTCTTGGAGTCCGGAAGGTGTTGTAATGGCAAGTAAAAATCCTGCTATTTACAAACGCAACAACAAAATAATTGAAGTATCAAGATTAGACATCTTTAAAGACCTTCGTTGGATAAAATTTCCAAAAATTGGCAAAGTTGAAGTTTACCCTAACAGAGATTCTCTTGCTTATATCGATATTTATAATATTCCTGAAAGCAATACAGCAGTGCGAGGAACAATTCGTTTTTTGGGATGGAGTGAAATTCTTGATTCAATAAAAAAACTTGAACTTCTTTCTTATGAAGAAATTGATGTTAAAAATAAAACTTATGCAGGATTTCTTGCTTCAAGGATAAATGCAAATAGCACCAAGAGACTACCCGAAAAATTAGCTGAATATCTGAACATAAATATTACTTCAAATATTATCAAAGCATTTGAATACATTGGTTATTTTAAAAATAAACCTATTGACGAAAAAAACAAATCACCATTCGATATTACAGCAGGACTTATGATTCCAAACATGATGCTTCAGCATGATGAAAGAGATTTGATATTGATGCTTCATACATTTCTTGTAGAATACGAAGATGGAAAAACTGAAATAATCAAATCAAGAATGATTAACTATGGAGAAATCGGTGGCAATACGGCAATATCAAAAACCGTTGGATTACCTGCAGCAATAGCTGTTAAAATGATTCTTGATAATGAAATTAAAATAAAAGGAGTTCATATTCCAACAATTCCTGAAATTTACAAACCCGTTCTTAAAGAATTGGAAAATCTCGGTATTAAAATGGAAGAAGAATACGGACTTTCGGAATTAGGAATAATTAGAGATACGGAATGATTCTTGTTTTTGTTACACAAAAAAAATTATTCCTACACTTATAATAATGATTCAATAAAATGGTAAAAAAAATATTATTATTATCAATTTCCTTATCATTGTTAACCTTTACACTTCTTGCACAAGAAGATTATTCCAGAGAAAAAGATGACAAATATTCTAACGACAAAAGTTTTTCACAAAAATTAAATTGGGGTGGTGGTGCAGGAATGCAATTCGGAGCAAAAACATACATAGAAATTTCCCCGAAAGTATCATACCCGATAACCGAAAAACTTTATGTAGGTGGTGGAATAACGTATATTTATTACAAATTTGATTGGGACAAACTTATTGGTTATGGTGGTGTTAGCAAATCAAGTGTTTATGGAGGTAGTTTATTTACTCAAGATATGATTTACAATAATATTTTTACTCATATTGAATACGAAGCTTTAAGTTTTGAATATTATGATGTTACAATTTCTGACTACAACCGACAATGGGTAGGAAGCTTTTTTGTCGGTGGAGGTTTTAGGCAAGCATTCGGTAAAAACGGCTATCTGCAACTCATGCTTTTGTATAACCTAAACCATCAAGCACTTTCACCATACTCAAGTCCGTGGGTTCCACGTATTTCAATCTTTTTCTAAATTTTTATTTTGAAATTTAAAGAAATTAAAATATCGCCACATTTTGTTATTCTGATATTATTTTCTCTTTACATTTTCTTCCCTACAAACAACTCAACTATCGATGCTTACGGCTATGCTGCCGGAATAAAATACGGAAATGAACTATTTAATCCTCACCATCTTTTTTATTCAGCAACAGGATATTTACTTTTTAACTTCCTTCAATGGCTAGGTTTTTCGTTAGATACTCTTGAGGTCATGAAAGTCCTAAATGCTTCGTTTGCAACATTTTCGTTACTAATTTTTAAAAATATTCTCGAAGTCAACAATATCAATAAAAAAGAATTGACCTCATGGATTATTATTGCCGGAACAAGCTTCGGATTCTGGAGATTTGCTACCGAAAATGAAACTTATATCATCCCAATTGCATTTTCTCTTCTTGGATCTTTGTACTTTTTAAAATCTTTAAAAAAACATAAAACCAACTTTTTACTTGCAGGTTTCTTTTCCGCATTAGCTTGCCTTTATCACCAAATACATTTCTTTTGGTGGTTTGGTTTATTTATTGGAATATTGATTTATTCAAAAAAAATTAAAAACATTTTTTGGTATTTATTGCCAGTTTTAATTGTCTTTTTATCCTACGCTTTAATCATAGTATTTTACAACAAGCAACAACTTTCATTCAGCAACATCATCCATTTTGTGTTTTTGGAATTTTTTAAAGGAGGAGTAAGGACAGGTTCAGGACTCGATAATTTGCTATTTACAACAATAAATTTTATTCGCACATTCTTTCAAGCACACGGACTAATGCTGTTTCTATTTAAAAAAAATATTCTTTACATTCTGCCTACTATAGTTTCAATAATTTTAATCTTTTTTTCTATTTTTCAAAAAAACTTTCTAAGACTAAAAAAAATAAAACAACAAACGCTTATTTCCAAAATATTCATTTTTATTTTTTTTCTTCAGCTTGCATTTGCCTTTTATTCAATCGGAAACTCAGAGTTTATGGTAATGTTACCATTTTTAGCGATTATTCCTCTATCAATATTTTTTCAATTTAATAAAAAATCATTGCAACTAATTGCTCTCTCCCTACTAATCTGGAATTTTAGTTATGGTATTTTACCAAACAACTTTATTGATTACTCAAATAATAAAGTACTAATCAGCAAAATTCTGGAAAATCAAAATTCCCTTTTTATTTTAAAAGAAGATATTCAAATACAAAATGAGATTTATTACAAAACTGGAATTGAAGACATTGCAAATGTTTTAAAATCTCCTTCCGAAACAAAAATAAAAAACAGATCCTTAATAAAACTTGACAACAGCATCCAAGATCATCTAAAAAACAACAAAAAAGTTTATACTGATTGTTTAAACGAAAATAACGTCATTAACCGTGCTTGCTTGATAAAAAATAACACTAATAAACAATTTTTTATAAAATATAATCTCACAGCAGTTGATTCATTTAAAACACTTTTTAACAGTAAATATCTTTTTGAAATAAAAAACAATTGATAGTTCCTTTTTCTCTAATTTGATTTATTAATTATTTATTTATTCTAAATTTTAAAAAACTGTAAATTAAAATGCAAATACACAAATTTTTGTTATTTTTAATAATACACTTGTAAATAAATGATATTCTAATATATCGTTCAAAATTTAATATATCATACTGGAAAATTTCAAGTTAATATATGCAACAATATTGAAAATCAAATCATTATAATCGAAATTATATCAGCATTTGAAAGAATCATTAAAAATATTGTAATAAAAAACCCTAGCAATTTTTTAATTACTAGGGTTAGAATAATTTGGCAATTACATACTTTCCCACCTATTGGCAGTAACATCTGCGTAAATGAGCTTAACTTCTCTGTTCGAAATGGTAAGAGGTGAACCTCATTGCTATAATCACCAAATTAAATTTTTATAAACATGCTGGAAATAAAAAATTAGAAAGCTTACGGGTAATTAGTACTACTCAGCTAAAAACATTTCTGCTCTTACACTTGTAGCCTATCAACGTTATAATCTTTAACGACCCTTAATCAGAAATCTTATCTTGAAGTGAGCTTCGTACTTAGATGCTTTCAGTACTTATCTCTTCCAAACATGGCTACCCTGCGGTGCAACTGGCGTTACAACAGGCATACCAGAGGTTTGTCCAACTCGGTCCTCTCGTACTAGAGTCAGGTCTTCTCAAATTTCTAACGCCCACAACAGATAGGGACCGAACTGTCTCACGACGTTCTGAACCCAGCTCGCGTGCCACTTTAATAGGCGAACAGCCTAACCCTTGGGACCTTCTCCAGCCCCAGGATGTGACGAGCCGACATCGAGGTGCCAAACCTCCCCGTCGATATGAGCTCTTGGGGGAGATCAGCCTGTTATCCCCGGAGTACCTTTTATCCTTTGAGCGATGGCCCTTCCATTCGGAACCACCGGATCACTATACCCGACTTTCGTCTCTGTTTGACTTGTCTGTCTCACAGTTAAGCACCCTTATGCTATTATACTCAATGCACGGTTACCAACCGTACTGAGGGTACCTTTGGAAGCCTCCGTTACTTTTTTGGAGGCGACCACCCCAGTCAAACTACCTACCAAATACTTTTTCTATTAAATAGATTAGATTTCAACTAAGCGAAGAGTGGTATTTCAAGATTAGCTCCACAATTCCTAGCGAAATTGCTTCAAAGCTTCCCACCTATCCTACACATCACTTACCCAAAATCAATATTAAGCTGTAGTAAAGGTTCACGGGGTCTTTCCGTCCCGTTGTGGGTAATCGGCATCTTCACCGATACTACAATTTCACCGAGCTCATGGCTGAGACAGTGTCCAGATCGTTACTCCATTCGTGCAGGTCGGAACTTACCCGACAAGGAATTTCGCTACCTTAGGACCGTTATAGTTACGGCCGCCGTTTACCGGGGCTTCAGTTTGGAGCTTCTCCCGAAGGATAACAC
Organism: Bacteroidota bacterium; assembly: GCA_034723125.1. Classification (NCBI taxonomy): domain Bacteria; kingdom Pseudomonadati; phylum Bacteroidota; species Bacteroidota bacterium. The sequence continues at coordinate 42,835 of JAYEOP010000021.1, forward strand.
CTCCCTTTAACCTTCCGGCACCGGGCAGGAGTCAGGCCTTATACATCATTTTTAAATTTAGCAAAGCCCTGTGTTTTTGGTAAACAGTCGCCTGGACCTTTTTACTGCGACCTATTTCCCGAAGGAAATGAGGTGCCTTTTTTCCCTAAGTTACAAGGCTAATTTGCCGAGTTCCTTAGCCATGGATCACTCGAGCACCTTAGGATTCTCTCCTCGACTACCTGTGTCGGTTTGTGGTACGAGTAAATAATAACTAAGTTTAGAGGTTTTTCTTGGAAATTTGATTAGGACTACTATCCACTCACCCGAAGGCTTGTGGTACTATCAAGTTTCAGCACAAATAACGGATTTTCCTATTATTTGTATACCTTTACTTTTCAACGTACTATTCCGTCAGTACGCGAGTCTTTCACTATTTCGTCACCCCATCACATTATTATTTAGTACAGAAATATTAATCTGTTGTCCATCGACTACCCCTTTCGGGTTCGCCTTAGGTCCCGACTAACCCTGATCCGATTAGCGTTGATCAGGAAACCTTAGTCTTTCGGTGTGCCAATTTCTCATTGGCATTATCGTTACTTATGCCTACATTTTCTTTTCTTGAATCTCCAAAAAACCTTACGATTCTTCTTCATTGATGCAAGAATGCTCTCCTACCTTTCAATATTGCTATTGAAACTATAGCTTCGGTAATATGCTTAATGCCCGATTATTATTTGTGCTCGACCGCTCGACCAGTGAGCTGTTACGCACTCTTTAAATGATTGGCTGCTTCCAAGCCAACATCCTAGCTGTCTTAGCAGTTGAACTTCATTTCAACAACTTAGCATATATTTTGGGACCTTAGCTGATAGTCTGGGTTGTTTCCCTCTTGGCATTGGACCTTAGCACCCAACGCCTCACTCCCATATAATGGTGTCTTGGTATTTGGAGTTTGCCTTGGTTTGGTAGGCGATGAAGCCCCCTAGCCAAAACAGTAGCTCTACCTCCAAGACAATAAATATGAGGCTGCTCCTAAAAGCATTTCGGAGAGTACGAGATATTTCCTAGTTTGATTGGCCTTTCACCCCTATCCACAACTCATCCAAGCACTTTTCAACGTACAATGGTTCGGACCTCCGGACAGTGTTACCTGTCTTTCATCCTGGTCATGGATAGATCACTAGGTTTCGCGTCTACCCCCACTGACTAATCGCTCTGTTAGAACTCGCTTTCGCTATGGCTTCAAATATAATTTTAACCTTGCCAGTGAGGAGTAACTCGTAGGCTCATTATGCAAAAGGCACGCAGTCATCCCGAAAAAATCGGGACTTCTACCGCTTGTAAGTGCATGATTTCAGATACTATTTCACTCCCCTGCTAGGGGTACTTTTCACCTTTCCCTTACGGTACTTGTTCACTATCGGTCTCTCAGGAGTATTTAGCCTTACCAGATGGTGCTGGTATATTCCCACAGAATTTCACCGGTTCCGTGGTACTCAGGATACTGCTAGTTTTAAATAATTTTACGTATACAGGACTATCACCTTCTATGGTAAAGTTTTCCAAAATTTTTCTACTTCAATTAAATAAATCATATTGCAGTCCATAACCCCACTATTGCCTAGACAATAATGGTTTGGGCTGATCCCTGTTCGCTCGCCACTACTTGGGGAATCGCTATTGCTTTCTTTTCCTCTGCTTACTAAGATGTTTCAGTTCGGCAGGTTCGCTTCCCGAAAACGGGATGGCCAAAAGGCCAGGTTTTCCTATTCGGAGATCTTCGGATCAAAAGTTATTCGGCACTTACCCGAAGCTTATCGCAGCCTATCACGTCCTTCATCGCCTCTGAGAGCCAAGGCATTCATCATGCACTCTTATTTGCTTTCTAAAGAATTTTAAATTTCCAGCATGTAAAAGAACTTTGTTTTCTATAGACCAAATGTCTATTTTTTGTTGTGGAGAATATCGGGCTCGAACCGATGACCTTCTGCGTGCAAGGCAGACGCTCTAGCCAACTGAGCTAATCCCCCTCATATAATCTAGTAGTCCCGCGCAGACTTGAACTGCGGACCCCTACATTATCAGTGTAGTGCTCTAACCAGCTGAGCTACGGGACTGTGGGACATTTAATTAAGATTATTTGAAGGAAAACAAATAAAAGGAGAGTGGAAAAATAGGTAAACAGTGTTTTGACTCTAAAAAGGAGGTGTTCCAGCCGCACCTTCCGGTACGGCTACCTTGTTACGACTTAGCCCTAGTTACTGGACTTACCTTGGGCGATTCCTTTCAGTTATCGACTTCAGGCACTTCCAACTTCCATGGCTTGACGGGCGGTGTGTACAAGGCCCGGGAACGTATTCACCGCACCATTGCTGATATGCGATTACTAGCGAATCCAACTTCATGGAGTCGAGTTGCAGACTCCAATCCGAACTAAGGCTATTTTTAGAGATTAGCATTCTATTGCTAGATAGCGACCCATTGTAATAGCCATTGTAGCATGTGTGTAGCCCTGGACGTAAGGGCCATGCGGACTTGACGTCATCCCCTCCTTCCTCACTGCTTACGCAGGCAGTTTTCCTAGAGTGCCCAGCATTATCTGATGGTAACTAAGAATAAGGGTTGCGCTCGTTGAGGGACTTAACCCTACACCTCACGGCACGAGCTGACGACAGCCATGCAGCACCTTGCTTTGTGTCCCTAAGGAAAGCCCCATTTCTGGGGTTGTCACTCGCATTATAGTCCAGGTAAGGTTCCTCGCGTATCATCGAATTAAACCACATGCTCCTCCGCTTGTGCGGGCCCCCGTCAATTCCTTTGAGTTTTAATCTTGCGATCGTACTCCCCAGGTGGAACACTTAACGCTTTTGCTTGGACACGTATCGCTAGGCGACACACGTCTAGTGTTCATCGTTTATGGCGTGGACTACCAGGGTATCTAATCCTGTTCGCTACCCACGCTTTCGTACCTCAGTGTCAGTAATAGTTTAGCGAGCTGTTTTCACAATTGGTGTTCTGTAACATCTCTATGCATTTCACCGCTACATGTTACATTCCACCCGCCTCAACTATACTCAAGCTTAGCAGTTTTAATGGCAGTTCTACAGTTGAGCTGTAGGATTTCACCACTAACTTACTAAGCCACCTACGTACCCTTTAAACCCAGTAAATCCGGATAACGCTTGCACCCTCCGTATTACCGCGGCTGCTGGCACGGAGTTAGCCGGTGCTTATTCTTTAGGTACCGTCAATTATCGAAAAATCGATAGTGTTCTTCCCTAAAAAAAGCAGTTTACAACTCATAGAGCTGTCAATCCTGCACGCGGCATGGCTGGTTCAGGCTTTCGCCCATTGACCAATATTCCCTACTGCTGCCTCCCGTAGGAGTCTGGCCCGTGTCTCAGTGCCAGTGTGGCTGATCATCCTCTCAGACCAGCTACCCATCGTTGCCTTGGTGAGCCATTACCATCACCAACTAGCTAATGAGCCGCATGCCCATCCCTAACCACCGAAGTTTTAATTTTTAAAACATGTGTTAAAAAAATATTATGGAGGATTAATTCCGATTTCTCGGAGCTATACTCCAGTTAGGGGTAAGTTGCATACGTGTTACGCACCCGTTCGCCACTCGCTTTCAGCCGAAGCTGAAACTGCCGTTCGACTTGCATGTATTAAGCCTGCCGCTAGCGTTCATCCTGAGCCAGGATCAAACTCTTCGTAGTAAAAAGTAATTTTTAATCTAAAACTCAAGTAAACCTATTTATTTCCACAAACCTTCAAAGAACTTATATATTCAACCTCTATTGGTTGTTTGTTTTTCTTTCCTCTCCCAAAAGGGAGTGCAAAGGTAATACAATTTTATTAACTAGCACAAAAAAAGTTTTTTTATTTAAAGTCTTTTTTGTTGTTTCTTTTAACTTTTAAAAAGAAGTGCAAAGATAAAACATTTTTTTAAACTAACACAAAAAAATCTTTTTTTTTAAAGTTTTTTGTTTCCCTTTCACTTTTAAAAAGGAGTGCAAAGGTAATATTGTTTTTTTAATAAACAAGAAAAACTTTAAATTTTTTATTTCAGATTTTTTAAGCTATTGTTTCCTCTATTGGAATCATTGCAATATTTAATTGCGAGGGCAAAGGTAGTATAATATTTTTAACTACAATACAAAAATGATAAATATTTTCAATAGTTGATTTTGTAATTTATATTTTATTTATAATACTTATTATATGTTGCTGTTTTCAAGTATTATATATACGATATTTCATATATTTAATAAAAGATATTTTTTTATATTACTAATTTTATTTATACATTAATATATATAGTTATCAATAGCAACGATATCTGTTTATTAAAATGTGATAAAATCATTTCATAAAGTTCTAAATTATTTGATTAATCGCATTGGTTATCTCATTTTTTACCTCTTAAATTGTTCTGATTTTCTCATCAACCTATTTCTTTCAATAAAAATTGCATTTACAATTCTAATAATCTTATTGCATAATATATTACGATTATTCTTCTATATGAAATTGTAATAATTTTCAATGTATATATAATATATGTTTGTTAGTTTTGCAGTAATTCTAAATTGATTAAATTTAAACATAAAACATAATGATTACAGATTTTAAAATTGCAGATATTTCGCTTGCAGATTTCGGGAGAAAAGAAATTGAACTTGCAGAGATTGAGATGCCAGGATTGATGAGTATCCGAGAAAAATATTCAAATGAAAAGCCATTAAAAGGAGTTAGGATAATGGGATCGTTACACATGACAATTCAAACTGCTGTGCTAATTGAAACTTTGGTAGAATTAGGTGCTAATGTTAGATGGTCAAGTTGTAATATTTTTTCTACACAGGACCATGCAGCTGCGGCTATTGTAAGAGACAGGAATGTTCCTGTATTTGCATGGAAAGGTGAAACATTAGAAGAATATTGGTGGTGTACTAAGCAAGCATTATCATTTCCTAATGATAAGGGTCCAAACTTAATTGTTGATGATGGAGGAGATGCAACTTTAATGATGCATTTGGGTTATCAAGCGGAACAGGATTCTTCAATTTTGGATAAAGAAGTTGACAGTACAGAGCAAGCTTTATTGTTTAAGCTTTTAAAAGAGACACAAAAAGAAGATTCGCAAAAGTGGAGTAAATTTGTGAAAGAATGGAAAGGAGTTTCGGAAGAAACAACTACAGGGGTTCACAGATTGTATTCAATGAATAAAAATAATGAATTATTGGTTCCAGCAATTAACGTAAATGATTCCGTAACAAAGTCAAAATTTGACAATAAATATGGTTGCAGGGAATCATTAGTAGATTCTATTAAACGAGCAACTGATTTAATGATTTCCGGTAAAATTGCAGTTGTACTAGGATATGGAGATGTAGGGAAAGGATCTGCAGAATCATTAAGGTCAAATGGTGCAAGAGTTATTGTAACAGAGATTGATCCTATATGTGCATTACAAGCATCTATGGAAGGTTTTGAGGTAAAACGTCTAGAAGAAACCTTTGATGAAGGAGACATTTTTGTAACAACAACAGGTAACAAAGATGTTATTACAGCAGAACACATGAAAGCAATGAAAAATATGGCTGTTGTATGTAATATTGGTCATTTTGATAATGAGATACAAGTTGAGAAGCTTGAAAATTTGGACGGAATGGAGAAAATAAATATAAAACCCCAAGTTGATCAGTTTAAATTTTCAGATGGACATTCAATTATTTTACTTGCAGAAGGAAGATTAGTTAATCTCGGTTGTGCAACAGGACATCCATCATTTGTAATGAGCAATTCATTTTCTAATCAAACATTAGCACAAATAGATCTTATGAAAAATGATTATGAAATCGGAGTTTATAGGTTGCCTAAATATTTGGATGAAGAAGTTGCAAGATTACATCTTGAAAAATTAGGTGTTAACTTAACAAAAATGTCAGAGGAGCAATCAAAGTATATTGACATACCAATTGAAGGTCCTTATAAGCCAGATCATTACAGATATTAGAAAAAGAGATGACGAGATTAAGTGTAAACATTAATAAAGTAGCTTTAATAAGGAATTCCAGAATTGGAAATCTTCCTGATGTATTACAAGTTGCAAAAGACTGTGAACATTTTGGTGCTGAAGGTATTACTGTTCATCCTCGTCCTGATGAAAGGCATATACGATACAGTGATGTGATTAATTTAAAATCATCAGTTACAACAGAGTTAAATGTTGAAGGAAATCCTATTTCAAAATTCATGAATCTTGTTTTAGATATTTTGCCAGATCAGGTTACACTTGTTCCTGATTTACCCGATGCATTAACTTCGGATAATGGTTGGGATACTATTAAAGAGAAAAGTTTTTTAACAGAAATTATTTCAGAACTAAAAAACAATGGAATAAGAACATCCATTTTTGTAAATCCTGATTGTAGAATGATAGATGGTGCAAAAAGTGTTGGTGCTGATAGAATAGAATTATATACAGAATCGTATGCAAAAGGATATTTAAAAAACAAAGAAAAAGCAATAAAGTTGTTTGTAGAAGCAGCAAATCATTCAAATAAAATTGGAATTGGGTTTAACGCTGGTCATGATTTAAATTTAGAAAACCTTAATTTTTTTAACACAAAAATAACAGGTTTATTAGAGGTTTCTATAGGACATGCTTTAATTTCAGATTCTTTATATTTAGGATTAGAAAATACAATTCAGTTATACTTAAGAGAATTAAAAAAATAATAATATAAATAGTTATGGATACAAATCTTATATTTTCAAAAAGCAAAAAAGGAAGGAAAGCATACACACTTCCCAAAATTGATGTACCTGATGTAACAAAAGAACTTTCAGTAAAATTTGTCAGGGAGGAAAAAATTGAATTGCCTGAAGTAAGTGAAAACGAGCTTTATAGGCATCTTGTTAAACTTTCGAATAAGAATTTCCATATTGATGTGGGAATGTATCCTTTAGGATCGTGTACTATGAAATACAATCCAAAAGTTAACGAAGTTACATCACGTTTTGATAATTTTTTAAATTTACATCCTTTACAATCGCGGGATAATGTTCAGGGGTCATTAGAGATAATTTACAAAATCCAGGTAATTTTAGAAGAGATATCCGGATTTGATCAAGTTTCAATGTCTCCGGCAGCAGGTGCCCATGGAGAGTTTGCCGGTATTCTTGCAATAAGAAAGTATCATGAAAGCAGAAATGAAATTGAAAAAAGGAGAAAGATTTTAGTTCCTGATTCAGCACACGGAACAAATCCAGCAAGTGCTTCAATGTGTGGTTTTGATGTAGTAAGTATAGAATCTTTAGAAAATGGACAAATTGATATAGAAAGTTTGAAAGATCATTTAGGTGATGATATCGCAGGAATGATGATTACTATGCCAAATACTGTTGGTATTTTTGAGGAGCAGATAACAGAAATTTCTAAATTAGTTCATGAATGTGGAGGTTTGATGTATATGGATGGTGCAAATCTTAATGCAATTATGGGGATTGTAAAGCCAGGAGATATTGGATTTGATGTAATGCATTTTAATTTACACAAAACCTTTTCAACACCTCATGGAGGCGGAGGTCCAGGTTCAGGTCCTGTTGGTGTAAATAAAAAGTTAAGCCAATTTTTACCATCACCAATAGTTGAAAAAGAAGGGAATACTTATAAATTTGCAGAAGTTACTCCTGATTCAATTGGGAAAATGCTTACATTTTGGGGAAATTTTGCAATTATTGTAAGAGCATACACTTATTTAAGAATGCTTGGTGCTGATGGTTTATTTGCAGTTTCTAAAAATGCAATTATAAATGCAAACTATATACTTCAACGATTAAAAGATTATTATGATGCTCCTTATAAAAAAGAAAAAATTATGCATGAAGCAATTCTTTCTTCTGATAGTTTAAAAAAGAAATATGGTATTTCTACTTTTGATGTTGCTAAAAGGCTTCAAGATTATAATTTTCATCCACCAACAATTTATTTCCCGCTTATTGTTCATGAAGCATTAATGATAGAACCAACAGAAACTGAATCAAAAGAAAATATTGACGCATTTTGTGATGCTATGATAAAGATTACAGATGAAGCAAAAAATAATCCTGAAATAGTAAAATCAGCACCAAATAATTTACAAATCGGAAGATTAGATGATGCTTATGCTGCTAAAAATATTAATGTTTGCTGTTATTTAAATTAAAGTATGAAAGAACTCAATAATAATTATCTTTTAGAAAATTGGATTGAGAAGGAAAAAGCAGCTAGTAAGCTTTCCAGAATAGTTGTTGATTTATGGTATAATAAATCTATTGAATTAGTCTTATTTAGGAAAAAGCTTTTTGATAAAGGGATTGAATTGATTTTACAACATCATTCTTTAGCAAGAAAAATAATCCAAAAAGATTTGACAATACACGATACGTTAAGGTTAGCAGAATGTATTTCAAAGTTGGATATTGCTCCCTCAAAAATTGATTTAGGTAGATTAGGCAGTGAATATCTGGATATTAAGAATGATAAAAATATAAGTTGCAAAGATTTTACTAAAGAACGTTTAGATGATTTAATTGGTTCGAGTAGGTTAAAACTTGCTTCCAAGGATATTGTTTTATTTGGTTTTGGCCGAATAGGAAGAATAGTTGCGAGATTATTGATTGATAAAACAGGAAAAGGAGATCAATTACGACTTAAAGCAATAGTAATAAGAGGACAATTAGATGAAAAACAAATAACGAAACGTGCAGAATTATTAAGAACAGATTCGATTTTTGGACCATTTAGAGGAAATGTTACTGAGGATTTTGAGAATAACAGATTGATAATAAACGGTCAAGCCGTTCAATTAATTAGTAGCAAAGACCCTGCGACAATAGATTATACAAAGTATGGAATAAACAATGCATTATTGATTGACAACACAGGAGCATGGAGGGATAGAAAAGGATTAGGTCAGCATTTGAAAGCAAAAGGTATTGAAAAAGTATTACTAACAGCTCCTGGAAAAGATGATATTCCAAATGTTGTTTATGGTGTAAATCATGAGGAATTTTCTATTAAAGATGAGAATATCTTTTCTGCAGCATCCTGTACAACAAATGCAATTGTACCACCGCTAAAAATTATTGATGATTTTTTTGGAATAGATTACGGACATATTGAAAGTATTCATTCTTATACAAATGACCAAAACCTACTTGATAACTACCATGATAAATCAAGACGAGGCAGAGCTGCGGCATTAAATCTTGTAATAACAGAAACAGGTGCAGGTAAAGCAGTTTCAAAAGCATTGCCTCCTCTTAAAGGAAAACTTACAGGAAATGCTGTACGAATTCCAACTCCTAACGGTTCATTAGCAATACTTAATTTAATTCTTTTTCAAAGAACAAGCAAAAAAGATGTTAATGAAATATTAAAACAGCATTCATTAAATGGAAGAATGATTGAACAATTAGGTTTTTCCGAAAACCAAGAACTTGTTTCAAGTGATATTATCAGAGATAATCATACTTGTATTATTGATGGTGCATCAACGATTGTTTCAAAAAATAAGAAGAATTTAGTGCTGTATGTTTGGTATGATAACGAATGGGGTTATTCTGAACAAGTTATCAGATATGCAAAACATATTGCAGGTGTTGAACGTTTGACATACTACTAATTAATGTATAGATTTTGCATTTGTATTTCTTTCCAAAACAAAAAATAAATTTTTTATGAAAAATGATAAGTATTTAAAGGTTGTATTGACAGTTATTGCAACATCCTTAGTTATTCTTGTTTTACAGAATTTTGATTTTATTACAAAAGCTCAAGCTGATGTAAATAGTCAACAACATTATGTGCAATTACCTGTAAATTCTGACGGGACCATTAATGTAAATGTAAAATCAATAAATGAAATAATGGATGTAAATATTTCTGAAGTTGGTGGAAATTACATAAAAAAAGCTCTTCCAATAAAACCA
>JAYEOP010000022.1 GCA_034723125.1 Bacteroidota bacterium
GAAGACTGCGAACTGCCGACTTCTTTATTCGTTTATTCGGAATTTGACTGCTTACTGAAGACTGCGAACTGCCGACTTCTTTATTTGTTTATTCGGAATTTGACTGCTTACTGAAGACTGCCGACTTCTTTATTTGTTTATTCTAAATTTTCACTTCTTCTTTGTTTTTCATCAGCCCATAATTTGAGTTTTTTCTTCTTTTTTACCTCTTTTGTGTTTTCTCCTTGAGGAGAAATTATAAGGTAAAAACTCAAATTATTATATTGGAAATTTCAGGATTGGTAATTTGGCTATCTACTGTATATTGAGGAGTGCCGACTAAAAGCTAAAAGCTAAAAACTAAAAGCTAAAAAACTAAAACAGGAATTTGATTGCCGACTTTTTTATTTGTTTATTCGGAATTTGACTGCTTACTGAAGACTGCTTACTGAAGACTGCTTACTGAAGACTGCTTACTGAAGACTGCCGACTGAAGACTGCCGACTTCTTTATTCGTTTATTCACAACTTTCGAAGCGAAGCAAGTCCGTAGGATTAGTTTTTAACTTTTAACTCTAAGTACTTTAGGCACTCTAAGTACTTCTTCATTCCTCCTCCCATTCAAATTCAAACTCTTCTTCGGCTTTTTTCTTTTTTTCTTTTTTAAAGATATTATTGAATTCTTTCTTTTCTTTTTCCATGTTTTCTTTAAACTTCTTTCGTGATTCTACTTTGCTACGTTTAAATACAGGATCATCAATAGTTCCTGTCATGCTTACGTATAAATTCACACCACCTTTGCCAACATTTTCATCAAAATCAAGATCATTTTTATTGTAATCGTATTTTCCAAAAAATAAGTGTGATAGGTTTATTTTAAACATATAATCAATCTCGTTATTAAATTTATGCTCACCTGAAACTGACATAGAAAAAGCATTACTGTTGATATCCATTACAGGAATTGTTATTAATTTATTTGAAATCAATATTGTGTTTTGAATTTCATCAAATTCAATTCTTTTCATCTTTTTTATTTTTACAAATCCCAAAACTTTTGTTATAGGTTCGAAGTTAATAAGTTCCCCATTTTTAATTGAGAGGTCGGTAGTAACAAAAAGCTTATCAAGGTCAGGGGAGAGGTCAGGATTAAAAATTGAATTTAACTTTATTCTGGAATCAATTTTTCCGTGAATATTATTATGTGTAATAACGTCTTGTCCTAGATTATCAAGTTGTTTCAAAAGTTTGCTTATGTCTATTCCTTTTAAATCAATTATTCCATCTACGCTCAACTGATTTGATTTTTCTTCAAAGAGTCTTCCGTTTAATTCTACCATCCCATCAGCAGTTTCAAGCTTTAAATCGTCAAGTATAACTCCAGCTTCTGATAATGAAACTTTTCCTTTAATGTTTTTTGTTATCAAATTATTGTAAACAGCTTCTTTACAATTTATCAAAAGCTCAAATTTGATATTTTTGGGAATTACAAAGTTCATATTTTCAGTACTTTCTGTTGTTTTTTCTACTTGCTTAGGAGCTTCTTCCTCAGCTTTCAAAAAATCATCAATCTGTATATGTTTGCTATTAAATTTTGATTTAACAACAAGCTTTTCATCTTCTGAAAATAAATATGCAAGAAAATTTTTAGCAATACCATTAAGTTCAAAATGTGTGTTGGAGATATAACCTCTGTAATCCTTAATTATCAGGTCTTGACCGTTAAAATGAAAATTGCCTGAAATATCTTTATACTCAATGTCGCTATTTTCAAATTGAATATCAACTCTGTCAAATATTGCCCTTACTTTAACTGATGTTTTATCGTTTATTTTATTGTTTTTAATATCTTCAAGTTTCGCTTTCAACTTTGCATCTATAAAAACATCACCATTAAATTTTTTGATTCCTTTAAGATTTAAAAGATCGTTTAAATCACGCAAACTAATATTTGAAGATAATTTTGTTTCCAAAAGCGGATCATCAAAATCACTGATTTTAAAATTTCCAATAATTTCCTTCCTTCCGAGTTTGGTTGAAAACTTTGTTATTTCTGCATAAGAAGTTTTTAAATTATTGAGGTCTTCACTGTAAAATTTACCTTTTACCTGAATATGTTTAAGACTTTCATTACTTTCTTTTCTTTTTATTGAAGCTTTTTCAATAGCAAAATCAATATTTAATCCGGGTAGCTTTTTGTCAGAGTACTGTCCGTTTATACTACCGTTAAATAAAAATTCCCCCTCTGCTTCATAAGCTTGCAAGCTATCACTATATTTTTTAGGAACAAGATAAAGCAAATCAGAAATGCTTATTTCTTTACTTTCAATATTAATGTCTAATTCATAGTTATTTTCTAACTGCTGTTTTATTGTTCCATCCAACAGAATATTTAAATCATCTAAAGCAATATTGCTTTTTTTAATAAAATATGTATTTTTATCAATTTGAAATTCAGACTCAATGTCTAAGTGGTTTTTATCAATATATTTTACATTATCTATCAGCAAACTGTCAATAAAAGTTGTAGCCTTCATAGACATAGAATAATTATCACTTAAGAAATCGCCTTTAAAATCAATTTTTCTTAATTCAGCAGCGATTATCTGATTATCAAAATCATTTTTGTATTGAATATTAATATTATTAAACTGTATTTTTTGTAAATCCAACTTAATTGGTTTTGATTCTTTTTCTTCAACATCTATATCCCAGATGATATAGTTATTTTCATTTTTTTTATTAATTTTAAGATTTACTTTTCCATTATCAACAGATAATTTTTCAATTATGTATTCTTTTTTTAAAAATCCAATTAAATCCATTGAAAGATATATCTTTTCAATTTCAGCCAGATAATCGTTACCGAAGGCAGGTAGTTCTTTAACCTTCACGTTGTCAATAACAATTGATACTTTTGGAAAGCTTTTAAAAACGCCTAATTTTATATCGGATATTAATAATTCCGTTTTAATATTATTATTAATTTCCTGAATTACCATCTGTTTGATATCATCTTTTTTGGTAATTAAAATTACAGAAATAGCTACAGAGAATAATATGAGAATAGCTAAGAGAATAAGTAAAATACGTTTTAAAATTTTCATTGTTACTTTTTGTTGATTTAATAAATGCTATTTAAATAAAGAACCTCCCTAAAAATAATGCTACAAAATAACGTAGAGTGAAGTAAAATAATGCATTAATTTATTAACAAAAATAGTGGAGGTAGTTGAAAAAAATAATGCTGATGATGGGAATAGCAAAGAAAATGTAGGGATTTTCAATTTCACAATTAGCAGTAAGCAAGTCAGATTTCAAATCTGAAACAGATTGCTTTCGGATTCCAAATCCGAAAAAGCTGAGTAAAAGACATTTGTACTAAATGTTCAGGGGATTGCCACAGTCGCTACCGCTCCTTCGCAAATACGGTAGGTTGGGGTTTGGGAATTTTAAATAACCCGTCTTCGCTAAAGCTACGATAGGCCAAGCCAAATCACTCATTAACCCACCTTACTTACCATCAAAGAACTGCCGACTAATTTCTTTCAAATAAACGAATAAAGGAATAAACAAATCCACAACAAATATTATCTTTGTTGTAAAAAATAAACTTATGAATTGGATTATAATTCTTCTTTTAATTGGTATATTGTTGGTAATGGTTGAAGTGTTTTTTGTTCCGGGAACTACATTTGTAGGTATTGCAGGGGTTTTTTTTGCAGGGATTGGAATTTACCTTGCTTATAGCGAAAAAGGTAATACAACAGGACACATAGTGCTTGCAATAACACTCACTATTTTATTAGTTTCCATAATCATTGCAGTCAAAAGTGGTGTTTGGGATAAATTGTCAAACAAAGATATTCTTTTAGGAAAATCAAATTATTTTGAAGAAGATAGCATAAAAATAGGAGAGAAAGGAAAAGCTATTTCAGCATTACGTCCAATGGGTAAGGCAAGAATCAATGATATAAATTATGAAGTAAGAACTTTTGGTGAATATATTGAAAGTGAATCAAAAATAGAAATAATAAAAATAGTTGGTAATCAAATTACAGTAAAGCAAATTGAAATTGAAGAAAGCAATATAAATCCTTCTGAAGATTGAATAACCCTAACAAAAATAAAATTGAATTTTATCCTCAAAACACTTTAGAAAAACTTGGTTTTGAAGATGTTAAAAAATTAATACTAAAATCATGTATTAGCACGCTTGGTAAAGAAGCAGTTGAAAATATTTACGTTTCAATTAATGCGGATACTATAAATGTTTTATTAGCAGAGGTTAATGATTTTAATTACATAAATTATAAAAATCTGAACTTTCCAATTCTTGATTATCTGGATATTAGAGAATATTTAAAGATAATTAAAGTTGAAAACTCATACATTGAAACCAAAGAGCTTTATAATATTTTACTTGTACTTAATATTGTTGAACGAATATTAAAATTCATTATAAAAAACAAAGACGGAATTCCCAACCTTTTTAAGATAATTGAAAATGTGGAATTTATAAGTAGTGTTAAAGAAAAAATTAAAAATGTTTTAGAGGATGAATCAACAATAAAAAGCAATGCTTCTGCAAAATTAAATGAACTACGTTCAGAAATTACTAAGAAGGAAAAACAAATAATAACAAAGTTTAATAAAGTTTTAAGCAGTTGTAAAAAAAATGATTGGCTATCGGAAGATAGTGAAAGTATAAGAAAAGGTGAGAGGGTCTTATCTGTTAAATCAAAGTATAAAAGAAAAATCAAAGGGCTTATTTTTGATGTTTCTACAAGCGGTCAAACAACCTTTTTGGTACCTGAATCTGTTGTTGAGCTACGCAATGATTTATTCAATTTAAAGCAAGAAGAAAAGAGAGAGATAGTTAAAATTTTAAAAGAAGTTGCAAATGTTATTAGACCTTATATTGATGATATTTTAAATTATCAGAAAATGTTGGGGCAATTTGATTTAATAAGAGCAAAGTCCCTTTTTGGTAAAACAATAAATGGAAATATCCCCAAAGTAAAAATCGAAAATGGAACAAAACTTACTGATGCTTATCATCCTTTACTTCTTTTAAAAAATAAAATAAAAGGTTTAAAAACAGTACCACTAAGCATTTCCTTAAAAAACGGAACAAGAATTACAGTAATCAGTGGACCAAATGCAGGAGGGAAGTCGGTTTGTCTTAAAACCATAGGACTAACCCAACTTATGTTTCAAGCAGGGATACCAATTCCTGCAGACCCTAATTCGGAAATAGGAGTGTTTTCAAAATTATTTGTTGATATTGGAGATGAACAATCAATTGATAATGACTTAAGTACTTACAGTTCTCATTTGCACAACATGAATTATTTTTTACATAATTCGGATGAAAATACTTTGTTTTTATTTGACGAGTTTGGTGCAGGAACCGACCCTCAGATTGGTGGAATAATTGCGGAATCAATTCTTGAAAACCTAAACAATAGAAAAGGATACGGAGTGGTAACCACACATTATTCGAACTTAAAATTGTTTGCCTCAGAAACACAGGCTTTGCAAAATGCAGCAATGCGTTTTGATGTTGAAAAAATGATTCCAATTTATGAATTAGAACTTGGAGAACCAGGTAGTTCTTTCGCTTATGAAATTATTCAAAATATTGGTTTCCCAAAAAATTTACTGCAAAACCTTAAAACAAAAATCATAGACCAGCACCTTTCTCTTGATAAATTAATTATTAGTTTGCAAAAGGATAAAAAGAAAATTGATAAAAAGTTATCCGAAATACAAACAAAGGAAAATGAGACTAATAAACTACTTAACTTCAATAAAGAGTTAAAGCAAGAATTACAAGAAAAGAAATTAAAAATAATTGCTGATGCAAGAATAAAAGCAAATTTATATCTTGATAATGTTAACCGTAGATTTGAAAAAATTATTAAGGAATTATCACAAAAAAATAAAGGAGAAAAGAAAACTAACCTAAAAGAGATTAAGGACAAAATATATCAGGAAAAGAAAAATATTGATTCAGTACTAAAAAAACAGAAAGGTAAAAAAAGGAAGAAAACACTATTAGTAGCTGTTACAATTGGTGCAGAGGTACGAATACAAGGAAGCAACGAGACAGG
>JAYEOP010000023.1:0-8589 GCA_034723125.1 Bacteroidota bacterium
AAATTCCTTAACGATTTAGATGCTTTGTACGCACACATAATCAGTCAGTTAGATTTATCAAAGCCTTGCTATGTTTTTTTAGATGAGGTGCAAAATGTTAATGAGTTTGAACGTTTAGTGGACGGTTTGTTTGTAAAACCTAATATTGATGTTTACATAACCGGCTCAAATGCTTTTTTGCTATCAGGTGAATTGGCAACGCTTTTAAGTGGTCGTTATATCGAAATTTCTATTTTACCTTTTTCATTTAAAGAATACTTAGTGGCTCGCAAAATTGATACATCAAACAGATACCTTAATTATGAAGCTCTATTCTTTGACTATATAAATGAAACATCATTGCCTAAAGGTGTTGAATTACGTGAGGGTGGGTTTGATAAGATATACGAATACTTAGAAGCCATTTATGCCACTATTATAGAAAAAGACATCACACAACGTCACCAAATAAACGATAAGCGAGCATTTGGCAACATCACAAAATTTGTAGCTTCCAACATTGGGAATCCGCTTTCGCCTGGTAATATTGCAAAAACATTAAAACAAGACGGACAACATACACATAATATGACCGTTGAAAAATATTTGGAATATTTAACAGCAAGCTTTATATTTTACAAAGTAAACCGCTTCGACTTAAAAGGTAAAAAACAATTAGCAACACAAGAAAAATACTATTTAGTTGATATCGGTTTGCTCAACATTTTGGTTGGAAAAGAACGCACTACAGACAGAGGACATATATTAGAGAATATTGTTTATCTTGAATTACTTCGCAGGGGTAACAAAATTTGGACAGGAACAACACGAAACAACGAAGTGGACTTTGTGTGCAAAACCACAACAGGCAATATTGAATATTATCAGGTTGCTTGGCAAATGACAAGTGAAAGCACAGTAGAACAAGAGTTTAGTGCATTAGAAAAAATCAACGACAATTACCCTAAGTTTTTGCTTACGACAGACTCTTTTACGCAAAACAGAAGTGGAATACAACATTTAAACGTTTTTAACTGGCTACTTGATATGAATGAAAAGTAAGAATATAAAGTAAATAATCTGGATTTTAAAAAATAAATGACAAATATTTGGTAAATGTTATCATTTAAGATAACTTTGCATCATGAGAAGAACAATAAAATTTCATGGTAATAACTTCTTAGATTTCTATTCTAAACTTGATTTAAAGGTAAAAGCAAAATTCCAATATGTTTTAGAGTTGATTAAACAGGTTGAAAGAGTTCCATTAAAGTTTTTAGCCCCAATGACAGGGTATAATGGACTTTTTGAAGTTAAAGTAGAATTTGAATCAAATATTTATCGTGTATTTTGCTGTTTTGACAAAGGTAAACTTGTTGTATTGTTCAATGGATTTCAAAAGAAAACACAAAAAACACCCAAGAAAGAAATTGAAAGAGCAATGAAACTAAAGAAAGAATATTTTGAATCTAAAAAATAGAAATTATGACTGATTATACAGGAGTACAGACTTTTGACGAATTAATTGAAAGGGAGCATGGAAAGATTGGAACTGAAACTCGTAATGAATATGAAGAGCGAGCACAAATGTTTATTGTTAGTGAAATGTTGAAAGAAGCCAGAACGGATGCAAAAATGACTCAAGAACAACTTGCTATAAAAGCAGGTACTAAAAAAAGTTATATCTCAAAGATTGAAAATGCAAAGGGAAATATTCAGCTTTCGACATTAATAAGAATTTTTGAAACAGGACTTAATCGAAAAATTGGATTAACATTTTTGTAACAATTACCCACTCTAATCAAGTAGGTAAATGGGAATTTCATCCCTAAACTTCTCACAACTTGTCCCGCTTCAGCGGGAAAATCGTATTCCAATGGAATAATCTACAAAGTTATATGGCAATACCGTTACTGTTTACAATAACGATAAAAAAATTGATGACATAGCTTTTTTTCAAAAGCACTCATTATTGTGATGAACCTAATTTCTTATTCAAAAGTACAATATTTTTTATCAAAGTAGGCAGTTTCCTTTTAGGAATATTTTTTGTTAAGCAATTTTTGTAAATTTGCAATTATAAACAAAACTGCTATAAAGATATGAAGAAAACAATTGTTATTATTGGAGTTGTAATTTTAATTTTATTGAGTACTGTAATAGCTATCCCTATTATTTTCAAAGGAAAAATTATTGAAACAGTAAAAACCGAAGTAAACAAAAATTTGAATGCTATTGTTGATTTTGACAATGATATAAAATTAAATATGATAAGAAGTTTTCCTGATTTTTATTTAAAAGTAAAGGATCTAAAAGTTGTAAATAAAAAACCATTTGAAGGTGATACTTTAGCAAGTATTGGCTCATTAAGCTTAAGATTAGATATTTGGAAAGCAATAAAAGGTAATATTGGAATAAAATCTTTTCAACTGAAAAATCCTAATATTTATCTCCACGTTTTGGATGATACTGTAAATTTTACAGCTAATTGGGATATTACAATACCTTCGGAAGAAGTGGAGGAAGAAGAAGAAAGCACCGATGAAGAATCAACTTTTAACCTGCCTGTGAAAAGTTATAAAATTGTGAATGCGAATTTAACTTATAATGATGAACTATCGGAAATGTTTATTGAAACAAAAGGGTTAACACATGAGGGAAGTGGTGATTTTTCAATGGAGGTTTTTAATCTGAAAACAAAAACCGATATCGAAAAAATGACTTTTAAATATGAAGGGATTCCTTTTATAAGCAAAGCAAAAATAATGTTTAAGGCAGATTTGAACATTGACCTTGGCAAGATGAAATTTACCTTTAAAGAAAACAAATTTTTATTAAATAACCTTGCTTTAAACTTTGACGGATTTATTGCTATGCCTGATGAGAATATTGAGGTTGACTTAAGCTTTGATGCTCCGGGTACTGATTTTAAAGATTTAATTTCAATGATACCTGCAATTTATAAAACAGAATTTAAACAACTTACTGCCAAAGGAAAAATGAATTTTAACGGCTGGGCAAAAGGTGTTTACAATGATGAGATGATGCCTGCATTTGAAATAAATCTTGGTGTAAAAAACGGAATGTTCAAATATCCTGATTTGCCTGCACAAGTAAACAATGTGAATGTTGACTTAAACATAAAAAGTCCTGATGCAAATATTGACCACATGCTTATCAACTTAAAAAAGTTTCATGCAGAATTAGGAAAAGAGCCTATTGATGCATCTATATTTGTAAAAACAGTTGACAGCGACCCTTATATTGATGCGAAAATTAAAGGGAAAATCGACCTTTCGCAGGTAAAAAATTATGTTGAACTGGATGAAGAATTAAAATTATCAGGAATTGTAAATGCAGATGTTCATGTTAAAGGAAATTCTTCAGCAATTGAAAATGAACAATATTCAAAGTTTTACGCAGTAGGAAATGTTAACATAAATAATATTGATTATTTTTCTGAGGAGATAAATAAAAGTGTGAAAATACCTGTAATGCAACTTGCTTTCTCTCCCGAAGTTGTGGCGTTGAAAGCTTTTAAAATGCACATTAACAAAAACAATCTTGAAGCAAAAGGCGACTTGAAAAACTTCATTCCTTATCTTTTTGAGAAAGGAACTCTTCAAGGGAATTTGAACCTGAGTTCATCATATTTTAATCTTAATAATTTGCTTAGCTCAATGCCCGAAAGTGATAAAGAAAATGTAGGGAAAGAAAATGATACAAGTTCACAAAGCATTGAAACTGTTGAGTTACCTGAAAATGTTGAACTTTACATGAATGCTTCTTTTTCAAGACTTATTTATGATGAGTTTGACATGAAAAATGCAAACTGCAATATTATTTTAAAGGATGAAGAATTAACAATCAAAAATTTAAGCACTAATGTTTTTGGTGGTAGCATGGAAGTAAATGGATTTTACAGTTCAAAACTGAAAAACAATCCCAATGTTGGTTTTAACCTTGATTTAAAGAATTTTAACATCAAAGAAAGTTTTACAAATTTTGAAGTTATTAGAAAATATGTTCCTATTGCAAAATTTATTGAAGGTGATTTCTCAGGAAAGTTAAATTTTATTTCAACACTGAAAAACAATATGGAACCCGAATACAATAGTATTTTTAGCAGAGGAATTTTATCAATTGATAAAATGAAAGTACAAGAATTCAGACCTCTGATAATACTTGCTGATGCACTACAAATGGAAGAGTTCAAAGAAATGTCAGTAAGCAATATCCATCCTTCTTATAAAATTGAAAACGGTAAGTTTTATTTTACAAAACCATTAAAATTTAGTATTGACAAAACGGATTTTGAAGTAACCGGTTCAAATGGAATTGATAAAAGTATTGATTATGACATAAAAATTCAGATGCCTGCAAAAAAAATTAAAGAGCAATCGGGAAAGCTTTTGAAAGGTTTGCCACATGAAGAATTGAGACAAATTCTTTTGTCGGAGAAGGTTACTATTTATGCAAAAATGACAGGAACAATTGATAATCCTAAAATTAAAACTTCAATAAAAAGGATGCTTGCCGACAAAAAGGAAGATATAAAACAAAAAGCAAAGAAAGAGCTGGAAAAGAGAAAAGAAGAAATGGAAAAGCAACTTAAAGAAGAAGTTGATAAAAAGAAAAAGGAACTGGAGGATAAAGCAAGAAAGGAAGCTGAAAAGAAAAAGAAAGAACTTGTAGAAAAAACAAAAAAAGAGCTTGAAAAGAAGAAAAAACGATTAGAGGAAGAAGCTAAGAAAAAATTGGAAGAAGAAGCAAAGAAAAAGCTTAAAGGCTTGTTTGACAAATAGTTTTGATTTTGAAGTTATATGAAATCTTACATAATTTTATTTTTATTAATTCTAATTTCATTTAGTTCTTTTGCACAACTTGTAAATGTTGAAAAAAAAAGAATTGGTAATGAGAAAAAAGGACTGCAAGGAAAGGTAGATTTAAGCGTTAATTTCACTAAAAATAACAGTGAAATACTTTTGATAAAAAACACAAACCATTTGCAATATTTTTATAAAAAAAACAAATTCTTACTATTCAATGAATTCAGCAGGATAAAGGCTGATAATAAAAGTTATTTGAATGATGGTTTTTTTCATTTTAGATATAACTACAATTTTGAAAAAAGCTTTATTGTTGGCGAGGCTTTCACTCAATATCAATACAACAAAGTAAAGAAATTAAAGCATAGATATTTAATTGGGGCAGGACCAAGATTCAGGATTTTGGATTCAACAAACATAAGGTTATTTAGCGGTCTGCTTTATATGTATGAATATGAAATGTTAACAACAAATAATCAAACTTCAAACAAAGTACGATTAAGTGCATATTTGACATTTTCACTAAAAGTTACTGATAAAATTACTTTTAATCACACAACTTATTATCAACCGCATATAATTGATTTTTCAAATTACAGAGTTGCAAGTGAAACAAATTTTACTTTTAAAATATCAGACAAACTTGCTATGAAAATGATTTATACTCTTAATTATGATTCCGAACCACCAACAGGCGTAGATAATTTATTTTATACCATAAGTAACGGACTTAGTTATTCATTTTGATTTTTCAAAAAAGATGCAACAATATTACGTAGATAAAATAGAAGAACAGTTAAAGAAAAAGCTTCCGGGAAAAGCTTCACAAAATAAAATGGCATCTTCAATAAGGATACAACATGAAATAGAGATGTTGAAAATAAAAGTACCAAAGCATAGTTCAATATTACTTCTTCTATATCCCAATGATAATAATTTATTTACAGTGTTAATTCAGAGGAATGCTTATGAGGGAGTTCACTCAAATCAGGTTAGTTTTCCCGGTGGGCAAAAAGAAAAAAATGACACGAATTATCTAACAACAGCTTTGCGTGAAGCAGAGGAAGAAATTGGAATTGACACGTCAAAAATAAAAATCTTAGGTGAATTAACAGATTTGTATGTGCCTCCAAGCAATTTTATCATTCATCCTTTTGTAGGATATTGTGAAAAAACTCCAATTTTTACTCCTCAGAAAAATGAAGTAAAAGAAATTCTTAAAGTTCCAATAGCTGATTTGCAAAATCGAAAAAATATTAAAAACAAAATAATGGAATGGGAAATAGGAGGTTTTTATGAAACAAAATATTATGATATTTGCAATAAAGTAGTATGGGGTGCAACAGCAATGATTATCAGTGAATTTATGGATGTAATTAAAAAATAAAAGCCACCAATTCACTAATAATTTCATTCGTGCATTCGCTACAATAAATATAAAAGCCACTAATTCACTAATATTCATTCGAGCATTCGTAGCAAAAAACAAAAAATCATTAATCTTCATTCGTGTATTCGTGGCAAAAAATATAAAAGCCACTAATTCACTAATCTTCATTCGAGCATTCGTAGCAAAAAACAAAAAATCATTAATCTTCATTCGTGCATTCGTGGCAAAAAACAAAAAATCATTAATCTTCATTCGAGCATTCGTAGCAAAAAATATAAAAGCCACTAATTCACTAATAATTTTTTTCGTGCATTCGTGGCAAAAAATATAAAAGCCACTAATTCACTAATCTTCATTCGAGTATTCGTAGCAAAAAATATAAAAGCCACTAATTCACTAATATTCATTCGAGCATTCGTGCCAAAAAACAAAAAATCATTAATCTTCATTCGTGCATTCGTGGCAAAAAACAAAAAATCATTAATCTTCATTCGTGCATTCGTGGCAAAAAAAAATATTTCTATTTTTGCATGAATAAAGCATTATGAAAATTTTAGGAATATCAGCATTTTACCATGATTCGGCAGCTTGCATAATTGAAAATGAAAAAATTATTGCTGCTGTTCAGGAAGAGCGATTTACAAGAAAAAAACATGATAGTTCTTTCCCTGTTAACGCTATAAAATTTTGCCTTAAAGAAGCAAATATTTCAATTAATGAAATTGATGCAATTGCATTTTATGATAAAGCATTCCTGAAATTTGAACGTTTACTTGAAACTTATTATTCCTACGCTCCCAAAGGATTACTTTCTTTTTTAAAAAGTATGCCTATCTGGATAAAAGAAAAATTATTTATTAAAAAACTAATTTTTGACGAACTAAAAAAGATAGAAAAATTTGATAAAAAAAATATAAAATTACTTTTTCCTGAGCATCATTTATCACATTCCTCAAGTGCTTTTTATCCATCACCTTTTAAAGAAGCCGCAATTGTTACAGTTGATGGAGTTGGCGAATGGGCAACAGCATCTATTGGTTATGGCTATGAAAATAAAATAAAAGTTTATAAAGAATTACATTTCCCTCATTCTGTTGGTTTGTTGTATTCCGCTTTTACATATTTTTTAGGATTTAGAGTAAACTCAGGTGAATACAAGCTTATGGGACTTGCACCTTATGCCGATAAAAATTCTGAGCAGGCAAAAGATTTTATAAAAAAGATAAAAGATAATTTAGTTGAAATTAAGGATGACGGTTCGGTTTTTCTTGAGCAGAAATACTTTGGATATTCTACAGGACTCAAAATGATTAATGAAAATAAGTGGGGAAAACTTTTCGGTTTTGCTGTTCGCCATCCTGAATCCCAGATTGAAAATCATCATGCAAATCTTGCTTTTGCCATTCAGTCTGTAACCGAAGAAATTGTTTTTAAAATGGCAAAAGAAGCAAAAAAACTAAGTAATTCAAAAAACTTATGTCTTGCCGGTGGTGTTGCTTTAAACTGTGTATCAAACGGTAAAATATTAAGTTCAGGATTATTCGAGAATATTTTTGTTCAACCGGCAGCAGGTGATGCAGGTGGAGCATTAGGAAGTGCTTTTGCAACATATCACATATTTTTTAACAAGGATAGAAAAATTACTGATGAAGATAAAATGCAAGGAGCTTTGCTTGGCAATTCCTATGATAACGCTTCTATTGAAAAAGCATTAAAAGAAAGTAAAGTTGACTATGAATATTTTGATAGTTTTGAAAAGCTAAGTAAAGGAACCGCAAAATTATTATCAGAAGGAAATATCATTGGTTGGTTCAGAGGCAAAATGGAATTTGGTCCAAGAGCACTCGGAAATAGAAGTATTCTTGCTGATGCAAGAAATATTGAAATGCAGAGAAAATTAAACTTAAAAATAAAAAACAGAGAGAGTTTCAGACCTTTTGCTCCGGTTGTAATGAGTGAGCATGTATCGGATTATTTTGAAATAAATACTGACTCTCCTTACATGCTTTTTACCGTTGATGTTGCCAAAAATAAAAGGAAAGAAAAGCCTAAGGGATTTGAACAATTGTCAATTAAGGAAAAACTAAAAATCCCACTTTCTCAAATTCCTGCCGTAACCCATGTTGATTATTCTGCACGAATTCAAACTGTAAACAAAAAAATAAATAATGATTTTTGGGAACTTTTAAATGCGTTTAAAAACTTAACAGGAGATGCTATTTTAGTAAATACAAGTTTTAATGTAAGAGGCGAACCCATAGTTTGCACTCCCAAAGAGGCAATTCAATGCTTTAAAAATACTGAAATGGATGTTGTTGTAATTGAGAATTATTTGATAAAAAAATAAAGAGTAAAATTTACTCCTTAAAAACCTTCAATATTTTAGACTCA
>JAYEOP010000023.1:8689-21695 GCA_034723125.1 Bacteroidota bacterium
TGTTGAAATAAATTTAACAACTTCATAAGTTTTGTTGTTGTAGTCAAACTTGTAGATATTGGATTTATCAGCACATTGTGAGTAAACAACTGTAATTGCTAAGAAGAACAGAATAAATAAACTTATTTTTTTCATTTTTTATAAAATTTTATAAAATAATATTTTTGCAAAAGTATTAATTTCTAAGGCATTTAAACGGTTGGCAATAAAAAACATAGGGCATTTCAAAGCTCCCACCTATCAATATACAGCAACGTTTATTTAATGTTCAGACTTCCTGACTTAGCGAAACTTTAGACTGACCCCATTTTCATTCATAGTGTAACTTCTATTCGTTTCATTCTATCTATAAAATTCATTGTATCAATATATTATGGAGTGTACTCGTAAATATTTACTGACACTTGTGTGCACATTGTATCATTTTTAAAATCCAGATCATTTTCTTTATATATATAACTAATAGACTACAATACATATAGATATGTGAAATGAAATGGTGCTATGTCAGGAAGTCTGATGTTATGTTGTTCAAATTTAGCACTTTTCGCCATATGTTTTTTATTGTATGTTAGCAAATGTTATTCCTGTTTCACAATAGAAAAAGGCTACTTAAAACCAATAATAACATACTATTTAGATTAGTTTCAAAACTGCCTTTATGATTAATTATTCCCATTTTATAGCTATACCTTTAACATATGGTATTCCTGTTGTAATATGTGGAATATAACCAAATTCCACATCGATTATTGCATTTGCACCTATATCCTCAGCTTTTTTCTGCAAAGCATCTAAAAGCTTATCATTTGATGTGAATATCGAATTTGATGTTTCAATTACTCCTAGTATTTCATATTTAAGATCGTTAGGTGTATGTTCTTTATAAAAGATTTCAATTGTATCTTCTTTTGATACAGATGCATATTGAGAAGATGTGCAACTGCTTAAAACAAATAGCACTATGACTATTAAAATAATTGAGATATTTTTCATTATAAGTAATTTTTATTCGCAAGCACCATAAGTAATTAAAGCGATTGCTAAAATAGTGTTATAAGTTTTTTTCCTCTTCTTAGAACAACCTCTTCTTGACCAGTAACATTTATATATTACCCAGGTTCCAACTCCAATCATAACAGCAATCGCAATAAGCTTCCAAACAGCAATATTGGTTTCAGCACCCCGAGTTGGTAGGTTTCTAGTATCAATTAATTCTTGAATCTTCTCAGACATTAAATTCAACAAATCTGCACCAGAATTTCCAATTTGAAGAGAGTCCAATACAATATCAATCTGTTCAGCAATCTCAGTAACGTCACTACCTTTCATTTCTTGTAAAAGCAACTCTTCTTTAAGCTCACTTCTGTATTGGTTAACAACTTCAAGAAATTCTGCAGTTGTGTCAGGTAGTTCTGTCTGAGCTTCTTTGAATAAATTAAAAGATTCCAAACCTTTGGTTAAGAAGTCAATTCCATTAGTATTGGAAACTGCTCCTTGACTGTTGGAATAATTCATTAAATCAGTTTGCATATTTACAGCAGCACATCTATCACCTTGTCGATAGTTTAGTTCTGAGTTGATGAAATTGGAAATCGCACCAGTGTAAAAATCGAAAAAATCAATATATTCATTTTGACCATTTTCTTGTTCAAACTCAACTACTGATCTTAATACCGTAGCAGACACTTGAAAATTGTAAACAGCTTGTTGTTCACGTGTTAATTGTTTCATGATAATTTATTTTTTTTAATAATTAAGTTAACGAATTATGTATTATTATATTGCGTATGTTTTAATATTTGCTAACAACTTTATATAATTATTTTGTCTCAAAAGTAAAACTTGCTAAAACAAAGTTTTTAAAATATTAGAGCAATTGGTATTACTGAATCTTTTTCAAAACTATTTCTCTACCCATTTGCAATGCTTTGTCAATGCCTCGAGGATTTTTCCCACCGGCAGTTGCAAAAAACGCCTGTCCTCCTCCTCCACCTTGTATTTCTTTTGAAATTTCTCTTATTATTTGTGATGCATCCAAATCTTTTTCTTTAACAAGCTCATCCGAAATAATTACCCAAAGATTAGCTTTGTCTTTTATTGTAGCACCAAGAATTACAATACTTCTATCAAGATTTCTTTTTAATTCAAAAGAAAGGTCTTTTCCTATTGTTGCTGAATCAATATTAACAACTTTAACAACAAGATTTATGTCATTTATCTTTTCAGCATTGAGGATTAGCTCTTTTCTTTGTGAAACAACTTTTTCTTTTTTCATTGCTTCATTTTCCTTACTCAGATTTTTATTTTCTTTTATAAGATTTGCTATGGCTTTTGTAGTATTTTTCGGATTAACATCAAGAATACTGTTGATTTCTTTTAACTGCACTTGCTGTTGTTGAAAATATTCAAATGCTACTGTACCGCTAATTGCTTCAATACGTCTTATCCCTGCGGCTATTGAGCTTTCGGCAATAATTTTAAAAAGTCCTATTTGCCCTGTTGCCTGAACATGAGTGCCTCCACATAATTCAACAGATTCACCATATTTTACAACTCTTACTTCATCACCGTATTTTTCACCGAATAAGGCAATAGCTCCCATATCTTTAGCTTTTTGAATTGGGATTTCTCTCTTTTCTTCAAGGCTTATGTTTTGTTGGATTTTGTTGTTTACAAATATTTCAATTTCCTTTATTTCTTCATCACTGATTTTTTGAAAATGTGAAAAGTCAAAACGGAGATGCTCGTGATTAACAAATGAACCTTTTTGTTCGATATGTGTCCCTAAAATTTTTCGTAAAGCTTGCTGGAATAAATGTGTAACAGAGTGATTTTTTGTTGTTTCAATTCGTTTTTCTTTGTTTACAACTGCCAAGAATTCTCCTTCGAGATTTTCAGGTATTTTGTTGGTAATATGAACTGTAAGATTATTTTCTTTAATTGTGTCTATTACAGAAATCTTTTTATCATCTTTTTCTATATATCCTGTGTCGCCAACCTGTCCACCGCTTTCAGCATAAAAAGGTGTTTTATTAAAAACAAATTGATATTTCTCTTTCTTTTTAATTATTATTTTTCGATAGCGAATTATTTTTATTTTTTCTTCTAAAGAATCATATCCTGTAAATTCAGTTTCTTTTTCTTCTTTTACTAATTCTTGCCAATCGGAAGTTTCCTGAGATGAAGCATTTCTTGACCTTTCTTTTTGTTTTTGAAGTTCTTTTTCAAATTCACTATGATCAATTTTAAGTCCTTTTTCTTGTAAAATCAATTCTGTTAAGTCAACAGGAAAACCAAAAGTGTCGTAAAGTTCAAAAACTGTTTTTCCATCAATAATATTTCCACCCTTTGTTGATTTTACAACTCGATTAAGTAATTTTATTCCCGTTTCAAGTGTGCGTAAAAAGTTTGCTTCTTCTTCTTTAATAACTTTTTCAATAAGTGTTTTTTGCTTTTTTAGTTCAGGAAATTGTTCTCCCATTTTTTGTGTTAAAACAGAAACAAGTTTGTAAATAAAGGCTTCTTTTTGATTTAAAAATGTGTAGCCATATCGAACAGCTCGTCTTAGAATTCTGCGAATTACATAGCCTGCCATGTTGTTGGATGGTAACTGCCCATCGGAAATAGAAAAAGCAATTGCTCGCAAATGGTCGGAAACAACACGCATGGCAATATCACTACTTTTATCTTTGCCATATTTTATTCCTGAGATTGATGAAATTTCTTTTATCAAGTCAACAAAAATATCAGTATCGTAATTTGATTTAACTCCTTGCAAAATCATGCATAATCTTTCAAATCCCATTCCTGTATCAACATGCTTTTGTGGTAGCATTTTTAATGTTGAATCGGATAATCGATTGTACTGAATAAAAACAAGATTCCAAATTTCAATAACTTCAGGATGGTCTTTGTTTACCAATTCTCTTCCCTTTACTTTTGCTCTATCCTTTTCACTTCTTATGTCAACATGTATTTCGGAGCAGGGTCCACAAGGTCCTGTGTCACCCATTTCCCAAAAATTATCTTTCTTTGAACCTGAAAGTATTTGTTCCTTAGGTAGTAATTTTTCCCAATAACCAAGTGCTTCTTCATCCGCTTCTAAGGAATCCTTTTTATCGCCACCAAAATATGTTGCATAAAGCCTGTCCTTTTCAATTCCATAAACATCAGTAAGTAGTTCCCAAGCCCACTCTATTGCTTCTTTTTTAAAGTAATCTCCAAAGCTCCAGTTCCCTAACATTTCAAACATAGTGTGATGGTAAGTATCTCGCCCCACTTCTTCAAGGTCGTTATGCTTTCCCGAAACTCTCAAGCATTTTTGAGTGTCGGCAACTCGCGAATTTGTGGCTTTGGAATTACCAAGAAAATAGTCTTTGAATTGATTCATCCCTGCATTTATAAACATTAATGTAGGGTCGTTCTTCACAACCATTGGTGCAGAAGGAACAATTTTATGCTTTTTTGATTCAAAAAAATCAAAGAATTTTTGCCTTATTTCAGAACTGTTCATTTTTGAGCTTTATTATTTAAAATAAAAAATCTACTAATTTGCTAATAAAACATTCGCGTATTCGCTACAAAAAAACTTATTTTTTCAAAAGAAAACTAAAATCTGAATTATTATCTAATTCATAAGCTTCATCGCCTTTTTTAAAGATTCTTGCTTTTCTTTCACCAAGAAGAGTCATTTTTTCTCCTTCAACTTTTAAAATTGTTCCTTCGCGTAATCCTACAACATGAATATCTGTATTGATTTCAAGAAATTCTTCGATTCTCATTTCGCGTGTTTCTCCACCATGTCCTTCAGGATTTGTATCAAGATAATGTGGATTAATTTGAAAAGGAATAATATTAAAACAATTGAAACTCGGAGGTTCAATTATTGGCATATCGTTGGTTGTCATTAGCGTAGGGCAAGCTACATTTGACCCGGCACTCCAGCCTGTGTAAGGCATTCCGTTTTCTACCTTTTCTTTTATGGCTTTCATCAAGCCTGTTTTATGAAGTTCATTTACAAGGTTAAAAGTGTTTCCCCCACCAACAGCAACAGCATCAGCTTTATCAAGTGCTGCTACAGGATCAGCTTCCTTATGAAGTGAAAATATCTCATAACCTAATTCGGAAAAAACTTTTTGAACTTTTGATTCGTATTCATCCCAACCTACAGTAACTCCTGCATAAGGTACAAAAGCAATTTTTTTTACTTTATCGCCAAAAAAATCTTTAAGGTCTTTAAGGGCATATTCCAAATAACCAAGTCCGGGAATTGTTGAATTACTTAATAATAATAATCTCATAATTTTATTTTTAAAATTTAAATTTGGGCAAAATTAACTTAAAAAAGATAATAAAAAAAATCCACATACTTGAAATATGCGGATTTTGGAATTTTGTTTTATAAATATTGAATGATTATTACTCCGGAGAAATTGCTTCTACAGGGCAAACATCTGCACATGCACCACAATCAGTACATACTTCTGCATCAATTACATAAGGTTCGCCTTCAGTTATTGCCTCTACAGGGCATTCATCAATACAAGCACCACATGCGGTACAATCGTCACTTATTACGTAAGCCATATTATTTTAATTTTAAAGTTGTTAAACAATTAATTTGATTCGGCAAATATAATAGTAATAAATTTGAATATTCAAAAAAATTGTGAATTCCTAAAAAAATAAATCCCTCTCAAAAATTAGAGAGGGAACAAGGGTGAGTTAATTCTTAACTACCTTCTCCACAAAAACCCCATCTCCATCCTTAATCTTTACAAAATATACCCCTTTATCAAAATCCTTAATATCAATTACGGTTTCTTTTTTGGAAAGTTGTTGTTTTTATTTAATAATTTTTCAGTGTCAGGATAATCTGATATCATACAATAACCAATATTTTTTGTTCCAAAAATTAGGTTGGATTGGTTGTTCGGAATTTGGGTAGCACGAAAAATTCCTAAAAAATGCTAATAATTTCTTTGTTCTTTAACCAAAATTTAAATATTTGAGCAAAATTGTAAATTTATGTATTTGATAATTTCCTACTTTTGCAAATAATTAAAAATTAAAAAATATGAGCGTATTAGTAAATAAAGATTCAAAAATTGTAGTTCAAGGTTTTACAGGAAGTGAAGGTTCTTTTCATTCTACACAAATGATAGAATATGGAACTAATGTAGTAGCAGGAGTTACACCAGGCAAAGGAGGACAAAAACATCTTGATGTTCCCGTTTTTAATACTGTTAAAGAAAGTGTAGAAAAAGTTGGTGCAAATGTATCAGTTATTTTTGTACCACCTCCATTTGCAGCAGATGCAATAATGGAAGCCGCTGATGCAGGAATTAAAGTTATTATTGCAATTACTGAAGGTATTCCTACTTCGGATATGATAAAAGTAAATGAATATTTAAAAGATAAAGATTGTACCCTTGTTGGTCCTAACTGCCCCGGTGTCATTACTCCCGGAGAAGCAAAAGTTGGAATCATGCCTGGATTTATTCATAAAAAAGGAAGTATCGGAATCGTTTCTCGTTCAGGAACTTTAACCTATGAAGCTGTACATCAGGTATCACGAGAAGGTTTTGGTCAGTCAACATGTATTGGTATTGGCGGTGATCCTATCATTGGCACATCAACATTGGATGCAATAAAATTATTAATGAATGATGATCAAACCGAAGGTATCGTTATGATTGGAGAAATAGGTGGTAGTATGGAAGCCGATGCTGCAAATTGGTTGAAAGAAAATTCTACAAAACCTGTAGTTGGATTTATCGCAGGGCAAACAGCTCCAAAAGGAAGAAGAATGGGACATGCCGGTGCTATAATTGGTGGCAAAGATGATACAGCAGCAGCAAAGATGAAAATCATGAGAGAATGTGGAATTCACGTTGTTGAATCACCTGCTGATATTGGTAAAACAATGGCTAAAGTGCTGAAATAGTATTTTCTAAAATATTATTAAAACAAACTTAAACAAAACCAACATCAAAGTAATTTTTAAATTTTGATGTTGGTTTTTTTATTTCTAAGGGAGATTCTATAAATAAAATAGCTGTTAAAACTTAAAATATTATTATCTTTGTGAAAATTAATTTTTACAAAAAGATATGCATTTAACTCAAGTTACAACCAAAAAGGATAAAAAAGATTTTCTTAATGTTGCAAGAGTAATTTATGCTAATGACTCCAATTGGGTTTGTCCATTAGATGCTCAGATAAACAGTATTTTTGATCCTGAAGAAAATATTTTTTACAAAAACGGTGAAGCTGAACGCTGGATATTAAAAAACGATAAAGGCGAATTAATAGGGCGTGTGGCTACTTTTATTAATAGAAATAAAGCCTTTGGCTACGAACAACCTACCGGAGGAATGGGCTTTTTTGAATGCATAAATGACAAAGAAGCAGCATTCAAATTATTTGATAAATGCAAGGAATGGCTTTCCGAAAGGAAGATGGAAGCTATGGATGGACCAATTAATTTTGGAGAAAATGATAATTTTTGGGGCTTGCTTGTTGATGGATTTACTCAACCCGGCTTTGGGATGAATTACAATTTTAAATATTATAAAGAACTTTTTGAAGAATATGGGTTTAACTTTTATTACGAACAAGTAAGTCATCATTTGGAAATTGCAAAATCTTTACCTGAAAGGTTTTGGAAAGTTGCTGATTGGGTGATAAATAAAGCTGAGTATAATTTTAAACACTATAGCATTAAAAACTCCGAAAAGTTTCTAAAAGATATTATTGAAATTTATCAGGATGCATGGCAATTTCATGAAAATTTTACACCAGCAAAATTATCAGACCTAAGAATAAAATTTGATAAAATGAAGGATTTTATTATTGAAGATTTTATTTGGTTTGCCTATCACCATGATGAGCCAATTGCTTTTCTTGTAATGCTTCCCGATACAAATCAAATATTGAAACATTTTAATGGAAAAATAAATTTTTTAGGGAAAATAAAATTTGCATGGCTAAGGTCAAGAAAAAAAATTACACGTGCACGAATTGTAATAATGGGCGTAAAAGTTAAATATCAACGATATGGTATAGATTCAGGGATTTTTAGGCAAATGCAAAAAATTATCGTCAATCATCAGGAGTACAAAGAAATTGAAATATCATGGACAGGAGATTATAATCCAAAGGTGAAAGCATTAATTAAAGCACTTAAAGTGGATTTTGCAAAAAGACACATAACATACAGAAAATTATTTGATGAAAATGCTAAGTCAAAACGCTCTAAAATAATACCTGTTGATACAAGAAAGTGAAGAATGATTCCTTTAAAGCTTGATGTAGTTTAAGAATTGTTTTTTTATTTCATCCTTTTCAAATGCTCCGAAATAATTTGCCGTAATTGTACTTGTGCTAATATCCTGAATGCCACGACTTGCAACACATAAATGTTTTGCATTTATAAGTACAGCAACATCCTCTGTTTTGGCAACATTTTTTATCTCATTTGCGATTTGTAAAGTTAATCGTTCTTGCAACTGTGGTCTTTTGCAATAATAATGAACAAGCCTGTTTATTTTTGAAAGTCCCAACACTTTTTCTTTTGCAAAGTATGCAACATGTGCTTTACCAAAAAACGGAACAAAATGATGCTCACAATTTGAATGCACAGTAATATCTTTTTCAACTATCATATTCTGATAATTGAATTTATTTTCGAACAATGATATTTCAGGTTTGTTGGCAGGATTTAAACCACTGAATATTTCTTTAACATACATTTTTGCAATTCGTCCCGGAGTGCCATTAAGACTGTCATCATTAAGGTCAAGTCCTAATATTTCCATTATTTCTCTGAAATGATGCTCTATCTTTTTGATTTTTTCTTGATCTGTCATTTTAAAAGCATCTGCTTTCAATGGTGTTTCATAATTACTCAATATATTTTTGCTCATGTTAATTTGTTTGGTCAGTAAAAATTTCTAATGTCTTTGGACTATTTTAAATTTACATTTGATATTACAAAATCAGGGCAAAATTAGAAATTTAATGAACATAAAAAATTTATCTAATCAATTATTTTAAAATATGATTAATTTTGTGCATCATTAAATTATTGTCAAAGTATTATTACCTATGATTAGAGGATTATTATCACAAATATTTCGCAAGTTAAAATTATTATATTTCTTAGATATTTTAAGGTTTAAATATCAAAAAATCAGAAATTATAAAAAGAATAAAAAATTTATAAAACAAAATTCGAATATTGTTTTGCCTCCGAATTATATGATGTATGAATCTTTTCAAATTAATTATAACAAGTATTTTTTTGATGGAAAAGATACAGCAGAATGGTTGATGAATCAATTTGGAAAATATAAAAAATTAGAGAATTTGAACATTCTTGACTGGGGCTGTGGACCTGCAAGAATAATTCGCCATTTGTCCGAACTTACTCAAGATTGTTCCTTTTTTGGAACTGATTACAATAACAAAACAATAAAATGGTGCAATGAAAATATTAAGAATGTAAAATTCTCACAAAACAATCTTGTTCCGGAACTTTCTTATGAAGATAATTTTTTTGACCTGATTTATGGAATTTCAATATTCACTCACCTTTCGGAAGAAATGCATCACAAATGGTTTGAGGAGTTGATAAGGATTCTAAAAACAGGGGGCATTTTACTTTTAACTACACAAGGAAATGATTTTAAACAAAAACTTACTGCAAAAGAATCAGTTGATTTTAAGAATGGTAAATTGATTGTGAGAGGAAAAGTAAAAGAAGGACACAGAACATATTCAGCATTTCAACCTGAAAGTTTTATGAAAAAATTATTAAAAAGTGTGAAAATACTTGACCATATTGAAGGGGAAAAATTAAGCAACAGCCCTGAACAGGATATTTGGATAATACAAAAGCAGGAAATGAATGTGTGAATGATTGAATGAAAAATGAGTGATTAGAAATTAAAGAATCAACAAATCATTAGATAGACAACTTAATGACAAAAAACAAAAATTTTTTCTATCGTAAAACTAAAATAGCTTATTTGAATTTTCCAACATTTTTTTTGTAGCCTCATAGCCAATATTAAAAATCATCTCACCTTTAGAAACATCAGTAATATGAAATTTCTCCAACCCTTGAGGTTCAATAAAAAGGTCGCATTTCGATGAATTTTTTCTCACATTTATTGAAGCGGTAAGGTGAAAAGACCTTTCATAAACCCTCAATAAATTTGAGAATTCATTAACATAATTTGTTGGATTTACATGTACTCCAATTATTTTTTTACAATCTTTAAAAATTGCTTGAATTGGAAAATTGTTGAGTACACCTCCGTCAACATAAGTTATTCCGTTAATTTGAATTGGTCGGATAAGTCCGGGAATTATAGTTGAAGCCAATACTGTTTTTTGCAAGCTACCTGATGAAAAATACTTAATTCTTCCATTATTTAAATCAGTTGTAGCAACAATTAATGGCATTTTTAATTCTTCAAAAGTATTAGCATTTAGCCTTTGTGAAAGCACCCTTGCTAAACCTGTTGGTTTTAAAAATCCTTTAACGGGAATTGAAAGACTTAAATATTTTAACATTTTTTGTTCGGTAAAATAACTTAAAATTTTATCGGGAGAATGTCCATCTGCATATAATACACCGACTAAAGCACCTGCACTTACTCCTGAAATAATATCTGGATAAATTCCTTTTTCATTCAATGCTTTAAGAACTCCAACATGGGCAAAACCTCTTGCTCCTCCTCCACTTAAAACAAGCCCAAGCTTATATTTTTTGTTATTTAATCTCATTTTAAAATTTATAGGTTTTTTTTAAGGCGTGCAAGATAGAAATCATTTTTGTAATTAATAAATTTTTTTACCAACCTTTGAAAGTTTTTGAGGAAACAAACTTTGGCTTTAGGGGGAGCACTAAATACATTCGCCTGCCTATGTCGGCAGACAGGCATTAAGATTTTCAGAGTTTTTTAATCTTCATCTTGTATCCCATTTTGTCTTTACCAATAAATAAACTATCTTTGTAAAAAAAGAAAAAAAGATGAAATCATACAAAAAAGAACTTTGGTTTAATATTGAAGCAAGACGAGAGATGTTAAACATTACTCCAATGGTAAATGAATGTCTTAAAGAAAGTGGCATAAAAGAAGGATTGCTACTTTGTAACGCAATGCATATTACAGCAAGTGTATTTATAAATGATGATGAACCCGGACTTCATCAGGATTTTGAAAAATGGTTGGAAAGTTTGGCACCCGAAAAACCTTATGAGCAATACAATCATAATACTTTTGAAGATAATGCAGACGGTCATTTGAAAAGAACAATAATGGGAAGAGAAGTTGTAGTAGCTGTTACTGACGGAAAACTAGATTTTGGACCATGGGAACAAATTTTTTATGGCGAATTTGACGGAAAAAGAAAAAAAAGAGTGCTTGTAAAAATTATTGGGGAATAATTGAATTATAAATATTGAATAATGGTTTATTATAATTAATTATTAAATTTGTAGTTTAATAATAAAGCAATGAAAGAGGTAGCATCAATAAATATTCTGTGTCTTGGTAATTGGAATAAACGAATTTTTACTCCAAAATGGGTGTCTGAAAATCTCTTTGAACTTGATCAAGACCAACAAATTCATGGTATCGTAAATACAGATGAAATGGAATTTGGATATACACATAAAGATGTCTTATTGTTACCAAAAGATAATGTATTAGAAATCAAAATTGAGAAAATTAATAAAGATTCAAAGGAATTTAGTGGTGTTTTGTTAAATCGCATTATCAATTTACTTCCTCATACTCCAATAAAAGCAATAGGAATTAACATTCGATATTCATTTACTAAAGACGAATCATATCATTTAGTAAAAACACTAAATCAAATAAAATGTAAATTAAATAATTTTGAAACAAACCAAGTCAAATTTTCAAAATCAAACAATAATTGCAAATTAAATATAATTACAGATATTAGTGAAACAACTTTTCTTGTCAATTTTAATTTTCACTATAAATCACTAAATGAATTTGATGAGAATATTGTAAATATTAAAATTGCTGAAACAAAAAAAATAATTGGAAATGAATGATATTTTAACATACAGTGATAGTTCTGAAGAAATGATTAAAGTTTCTTCTTCAGAATTTTATAAAGATTTTTCATGCCCAACAAACAATGGAAATATAACAATTCAAATAAATACTACACAATCTAAATTGAGAAACATTATTAATTACGCTTCGTTTCAAAATAAAAAGGACGAATATTTTATTAAAGCAATTAAAAATCTACTAAAAAAAAGTAATTTTCAAGAATTATCCTTAGAAATTTCAGAAGACCAGATAACAGAAGAAGAGTACTATAAAGAACTTGAAAAAAATCCTGAAAAATATGTACTTGATTTAGAATATTTAAAAGACCCAAATGATATTAAAATTATCAATGAAATTGTAAAACGAATAGGCGTAGAATTTTCTATTGACGAAGTTGAAGAATTGTTTTCTTTAGTAACAGGTGAATTAGAAAACAAAGTTAATCAAATCGAAATATAATACTGTGGAATTCTATCAAGAAGGAGATAAATTTGAATGCCAAAATTCGGAAATTATTGCAAAAAGAATAATACCAAGTATTCCACAAAATTTCCCTAAAATTGGATTATCGTTAAAATATAAATGTGAAAGAGATGGTACTGTGGAAATAAAAAAGGAATTAAATCCTAAGAAATACAAAATTGACAAAAAATCACATTTAAATCAGGGAGATAAACTTAGTGCTAATCATTTATTCGTTATAGTTAAAAATATAAAAAGACTTAAATTAAAAAAAGTAGGTGGGCACTCAGGAAGACATAACTCGCAAAAAATGAATACAAAAGATTTTACCTATGCCGAAATTTCTAAACCATATTTTCACATAATGAATGCAATTGAAAAAAGAAAAGAGATAGAAAAATAGGTCAAATTTTACAATCACTAATAACAATTACATAAAC
>JAYEOP010000024.1:0-18275 GCA_034723125.1 Bacteroidota bacterium
CAATTTAGAATAATGTTTACGTTTCCTTATAATTGCACTTAACGAGTGGATATAATGACCACTCATTATATTTCCATTATCTATTTTGTTGAAAAACTCCGTAATTCAATATTATTCAATGGATTATCAATTTTGTCAAATCCCTTGTTTGTAATATGAGTATAAATTTCTGTAGTTTTAATATTTTTATGTTCTAATAAAATTTGAATCAATTTTAAATCTATTCGCAAATATAATATTTTTTTTTACTGTACAACAATACAGTTTTTTCCATTTTACTCAACTTTGAATAAGCAAATTATACTTATACCAAGTTACAAACTTTTCAAAATTCCGAAAAACAATTCGGTTTATTGTGTGTTGACGTGTATATTTGACACATATCAAGTTAGTTGCAAATCAAAATCCTTTTTAGTAAGTTTAATTTTATTTCTCCTAATAGTTTTTAAAGTCTTCTTAATATGAGCTACTTTATCTTGTTTTATGAATGGCGGAATTAAAGCATCTAGGCTAATTTTTAATAAACGATTTATTATTACAATATCCTCCTTAGAAAACGGTCTTAATCCATTTATTAGCTCAGACATATAACCTTTTCTATGTCCTAAAATTTTTGCTAAATCATTTTGCTTTAATCCCAATTCTTTTAACCTATTCTTTATAAATTCCTTTCTTTTGTAATTAAATTCATTTTCCGCTCGAACAAGAGTTTCTGCTAAATCACTTTCTTCTACTTGTTCATCTGTGATTTTCAACTCATCAGACCAATGATTTGCTTCATATTGCACAATCAGATTTTTAAGATGTTCTCTAATTAAAGCATAAGAACCATCTTCTTTCTCCTGTTTTCTTAGTCTTAAATATAAAGAAGATGCCCTTTCGTGTTCAATTTCACTTTTCAGATTTTCTAATTTTAAAATATTATTTATAGCTAGTCTTTTCATAATTATATTAATTGTTGATTCCTTAACCAATTTTCAATTGTCTTTTTATTTCCCTTAAAAATCGTATTATATTCATCATGCGAACCTGTCCAAACAATTATTGCAACATCTTTCTCAAAAATAATTAAAACCATCGTTCGATGAATATTAATATCAAAGAAATAAAATCCATCAGCATGCACACAATCGGCATCTGATCTTGTAAGTTTAATATCCGTTTTTTTTGCCCATTCTGCTTTTTCTAAATCCGAAATTAGTTTATCAATAGCAAAAATCAACTTACTATTCCCTATGTTCTTTCGTTTTAATTTTACTAATCTATCTTTACCTAAAATTTCCAAATCTAAATGTTTTATAATTGCAAAGATAATATTTTTGTTCTATTATATATGAAACTTTTTGATTTTTATTTCAGATTGGAAATATCGACCATATATACTCGCTAACGACAGTCTGTCTAATAACCCTAACCACCGATTAAATTTTTGTCAAATATAAAGCTATTTCTGCTTTGCTCAAAAATAATTTGCTTTTTTTAGCCAAGGAAAGAAATTAAAACACCGGCAGCTACAGCTGAGCCAATTACTCCTGAGATGTTACTTGCCATACAATACTGTAACACATGATTTTTGGGATTATGTTTAATTGCAATTTCATTAGCAACACGTGAAGCCATTGGTACAGCACTTAATCCTGTTGCACCAATCAATGGATTTATTTTCTTTTTAAAGAATAAATTATACAATTTTACTAAAAATATACCTCCTGTGATTGAAATAACAAATGCAAACAATCCCCCAATTAGAATCATTATTGTTTTTTCATCAAAGAAAACCTTAGAAGTCATGGTAGCACCTATTGTTAAACCAAGAAAAATAGTGGAAGTATTTAGGATAGTTCCTGAAGCAGCATCTGTTAAACGCCCAATAGTAGAACCAACTTCTTTTATTAAATTACCAAAAAACAGCATTCCTAGAAGGGGTACTGATGAAGGAACAAAAATCGCAATTATAATTCCTAAAACAATAGGGAAGATAATTTTAACAACTTTCAAATTCTTTATTTCTCTTTTGGATGGATATTTAATATCCATTTCTTTCATATTAATTTGAAGTTCTTTTTTACTACAAGTAAGTTTTACTACAAAAGGAATAATAACGGGTACCAGTGCCATATAAGAATAAGCCGCAATAGCAATTGGTCCTAACAAGTGAGGAGCCAAAAGAATAGTTGTGTAGATTGCAGTTGGACCGTCAGCTCCACCGATAATACCTAATGATGCAGCTTCTTTAAGAGAAAAACCTAAAGCAACAGTAGTAAGTAAAACTGTAAAAATACCTATTTGTGCAGCAGCACCAAAAAAAGCAAGCTTAAGATTTCTTAACATTGGTCCGAAATCAGTTAAAGCTCCTATTCCCATAAAAATTATAGGAGGCAAAAATCCTGTTTTAATTAATGAATAATAAAGAAAATTCATTATTCCATATTCATTTGCAATTTCAAACAGATTTTTATAATGATTTTCATCAATTTGAATATTTTCTGCAGGCACTATTCCCATACCGCCACCTGGTAAATTGGCAAGTATTATCCCAAATCCTATTGGAATAAGCAATAAGGGTTCATATTTTTTTTTGATACCAAGAAATAATAAAAACGCACCAATTAATATCATTAAAATAAATCCCGGATTAGAAATAAAATCCGGAATAGCAGTCATTTTATAAAGATTCTCAAAAAGTTCCATTATAATTATTTAGAAAATTACTTTAATCGAATAAGAACATCATCTTCGTCAACTTCAGAACCATCTTGATTCGAAATTTCTACTACTTCACCGGAGACATCTGATTTAACAGCATTAAAAGTTTTCATTGCTTCCACATATCCGATAATATCACCTTCTTTTATCAAATTACCAACTTTTATTGGAGTCTCTGAATTTTCTTTAGTGAGGAAAAACTTACCTTCCAAAGGTGAAATTACTTCTTTAAACTTCTCGTTTGAAGGAGCAGGCGAAGAAACTTCTACAGTTTCTTTTGTTGTTTGAGCTTTTTCATCAAACTCATTAGAAGAAACAGTAACATTAAATTTTTCACCGTCAACATCAACAATCATTTTTTGAGGAGCAAAAGCAGTAGAAACTTTGTCTGCTTCCAATTTAGGTTCAGCAACAGCCTTATTAGTTCCTTCCATAATTCCGCCACCTTCAGCTTTTCTTGTTTTAATATCAGCTTCAAAAGATTTTTTTGCTTCTCCCGATTTAAAATCACGATATTGTGCAGGATGCATAGCAAGTTCCATCAATTCTTCATCATCTTGTCCATAATCCCAAGAATTTTCATCCATTTCTTTACGGAAAACATCCAATTGATCAGGATACAATTCCTGAGGAGTTCCTGTAAAAAATTCTTTATCTGCTTCTTTAGCAAGGGCTTTTAGTTCAGCATGAATTTCTCCCGGTAATTTTCCGTTTTTACCCATTAGCATATCCCAAACATTATCAGCTATCATGCTCCAGCGTTCTTTACCTTTTTCAATTTGCATTACATTCATAAGTGCAACATTTTTCACATATTGACTGTAAGGAGTTACCAAAGGAGGATAGCCTAACATTGGCCAGACGTATTGTACCTCATCAAACAATTTTATCAATAATTCATCCTGAGTAAGTTCTGGCTTATCTCTTTTTACCATCCATTTGTTAAGGCTTTTCAAATTATTTTCAAGGTCGCTCATTAGTGATCCCATCATTCCACCGGGGAGTCCGGGACCAATAAGAAGTGAATTCATAGAGCGGTTTCTTGGATTTATGTAATAACCGAGAAAATCGTCCATAAACTCTTGAATTAAGCTTCGAACTTTCATGTAAGCTTTCATATTAATTTCTTTAACCTCAAAGCCATCATCTTTCAACATGGATTGTACAGCGAGTAAATCAGCATGACCTGTTCCCCATGAAAGAGGTTGCATTGCAACATCAATATATTCAGCACCTGCTCTTGCAATTTCAAGAATTGAAGCCATAACAAAACCAGGTCCTGAATGTCCGTGATATTGGATAGGTGTGTCAGGATGCAATTTTTTAATTCCCGAAACAATTTTACCTAACCAACCCGGACGGGCAATACCTGCCATATCTTTCATACAAAGTTCGTCAGCACCATTTTTTATAAGCTTATCACCTAAGTTTACATAGTATTCAACAGTATGAACTTTTGAATATGTAAGACTCAATGTTGCCTGAGATATCATCCCTCCTTCTTGGGCATATTTTATTGAATCGATAATATTTCTTGAGTCATTTAATCCGTCAAAAGAGCGAGAGATATCAGTTCCTTGTAATTTTTTTACTTTGAACATTAATTTTCGCACATCAGCAGGTACAGGGCTCATCCTTAATCCGTTTAGAGCTCTTTCGAGCATGTGAGTTTGTATTCCTGCATCATTAAATGTTTTAGTCCACTTTCTTACTGCATTGTTAGGGTTTTCTCCAAATAATAAATTTATTTGTTCAAAACCACCACCATTGGTCTCAACACGGTCAAAACATCCCATTTCTACAATATGAGGAGCAACTTTAACTAATTGGTCAACTCTTGGAACGTATTTTCCTGATGATTGCCACATATCTCGAAAAACTAATGAAAATTTAATTTTTTGCTTTTTCATAAAATTACAATTTTTTGATTTTTATTATTTAAGGCTTTTAATATTCATTTTTATTAAACAAGTTTACATTTTCTCAATTTTTGTAACACGGGCAGATCCCTTTGTAAACACATTTATTGCAGAAACAATTGCAGAAATCTTTTTTGGATTTATAGCACTTATGCTTTGAATTTTTTTAGATGTATCTTCGGGGAAGTACTTATTAACTACCCGAATGATAAGATTTCCAACTATGACAACAAAAAATAAAATTACAAAAACAGTAAACATTCCCACTGTCATAAGTTCCAATGCCGTACTAAAATCATTCATATATAAAAGATTTTATTATTTAAAATTATAAATAAAACAGCAACAAACATATCATTTTTTTTTATTGTGATAAAATTTTTTTATATATTATTATATGTTTTTGAACAGAATAAATGCAGGATGCAGGATGCAAGATGCAGGATGCAGGATGCAAGATGCAGGATGCAGGAATGTAGAGACAATTCATGAATTGTCTAAGCCCAGCAAATAGGTGCATAATGAAACCATGTAGAAACAATTCATGAATTGTCTAAACCCAGCAAATAGGTGCATAATGAAACCATGTAGAAACAATTCATGAATTGTCTAAAACCAGTACAATGAACAGGATGCAAGATACAAATTGGAAATGGTAAAATAATTTCAAAGAAACAATGGAAACATTTCAATAATAATTCGTTTCTTAAGTATCCTTCGTTATACCTTTGTAAGCTGAAAATTATTTTATTTAAGAAGTAAAAGACAAAAAAGTGGAAAATAAATCATCAGAAATATTTAAAAAAGCAGGAAAAGTATTTTTTAAATACGGAATAAGATCTGTTTCTATGGATGATATATGTCGTGAAATTGGAATTTCAAAAAAGACCTTGTACAAATATGTTAAAAATAAAGGTGATCTAATAGACAAAATACTTGAACTGGATAGAAATAATAAAAATGAGTTTTTTTTGAGAAACATAGAAAATCTGAATGCAATTGATATTTTATTAGAAGTTAGCAAAATGTTAAGCAAAATAATTACAAAGGTAAATCCTTATCTTATG
Source organism: Bacteroidota bacterium (assembly GCA_034723125.1). NCBI lineage: Bacteria > Pseudomonadati > Bacteroidota > Bacteroidota bacterium. The sequence goes on from JAYEOP010000024.1 coordinate 5,693, forward strand.
CATGAGCTTTCTAAGTATTATCCGGAAATTCATCAGAAACATAGGCAGTTGAAAATGCAAATACACTGTGAGAGGATTGAAAGAAACTTAAAAAAAGGAATAACGGAAGGACTTTACAGAAAAGATATTGATATAAAACTTACTTCAAGAATTTACATAAAAAAAATTGAAGGTATGACAGATGAAAATGTTTTTTCACCTGAAATATTTTCATTTGAAAGAATATTTGAAGAAATGTTTGTCAACTACATAAGAGGGATTTCTAATCAAAAAGGAATTGAATATTTTGAAAAAAAACGAAAATCATTAAAATTTAAGATTTAAGAAAACATGAACAAAAGAAGAATCACAATTTTATTAAGCTTTTGTTTGATAATTGTTTACAATTTTCAAATTAAAGCACAAGAATCTCAAACTTTTAGTTTAAAAGAGGCACAAGAATATGCATTAAAAAATAATGCAAATGTAAAAAACGCAAAATTAGACATTGAAAAAGCAAAAAAGAAAATATGGGAAACCACAGCAATGGGTTTACCCCATGTTAGTGCAAAAGTTGCTTATACATATTTGCCTACTGTTCCGGAAATGTCTTTTGCTACACCCTATTTAATAAATCCGGTAGATGCTCCCGGATACGGACCTGAAATGATAAGCATGGGATATCAAACAATACCCATGAAACTTGGTGTTGAAAATTCTGTTACTCTTGATGCTACTGTATCCCAATTAGTTTTTAGTGGAGCGTACATTGTTGGCTTGCAAGCAAGCAAAGTATTTAAGAAATTATCACAACATAGTCTTGAACAATCGGAGAATGATGTAAAAGAAGAAGTAGCAAATACTTATTATATGATTTTGGCAGCAGAAGAAAGCTTGAAAATTTTAAATCAAAATCATATAAATATCAATAAAACTTTATTAGAACTAACAGAATTGCACAAAGAAGGTTTTGTAGAGAACACTGATGTTGACCAAATTAAATATACTAAAATAACAATTGCAAACGCAGAAAAAGCTCTTGAAAGACAAGTTCAAATAGCATATAGATTATTAAAATTTCAAATGGGAATAGAGCTTGATAACCTCATTTCACTTTCTGAAAAACTTGAAGACATTGTTAAAGAAATAAGTATTGAAACATTATTTAACGACAATTATGATATTTCAAACAATCCAACTTATAAGTTACTTCAAACACAAGAAAATTTGCAAATGCTAAATCTTAAACGTGAAAAATCAATGTTTTTACCAACGATAACAGCTTTTTACAACCACCAAGAAAAATCAGCAAAAGCAGACTTTGATTTTTCAATGCCAAATATGTTTGGAGCAAATATGAGTATTCCGATTTTTAGTTTTGGTGAGCGATTGTCAAAAGTAAAACAAGCAGATATTGAATTGGAGAAAACAAGAAACCAAAGAAAGATGGCAATACAGGGCTTAAGACTTGAAGTTGAAAAAGCACAAATATCTTTACGTACTGCTTATGAAAAATTTCTTAATGAAAAATCAAACCTTGAATTGACAAAAAAGATTTATGATAAAACTGCAATAAAATATAAAGAAGGTATTTCTTCAAGTATGGATTTAACACAAGCAAGTTCACAGTATTTGCAGGCACAGTCAAATTATTTTAATACTGTTAACGAATTACTTAATTCAAAAAATAAATTAGAAAATTTATTGAACAAAAATTAAATTTAAAAAGAAAATGAAAAGATATATAAATATGAAAAGAATGAAAAATGTAACGATTTATGCATTAATAGCATTGTTTCTTGTATCATGTGGACAAGGAGATAAAACAAAGCAACTTGAAAAATTAAAAACTCAGCAACAAAAAATCAGTGAAAAAATTGAAAAGCTGGAAAATGAATTAAAGTCTGAGAATAAAAACAATGAAAAAGAGGTAAAAACAATTGCTGTAAAAACAAAAGAAATAAAAACAGTAAATTTTAAGCACACTATTGAAGTTCAAGGGAATATAGAATCTGATAAAAATATATTGATTCCTTCTCAAAGCCAAACAATTGTAAAAAATATTTATGTAAGCGAAGGCGACAAAGTTAGTAAAGGACAGCTACTTGCCGAAATGGATGCTTCGATAATGAAAAAATCCATTGCACAATTAGAGAAGCGATATGAATTAGCAAAAACCGTTTATGAAAGACAAAAAAGATTGTGGGATAAAGAAATTGGAAGTGAAATTCAATATTTACAAAGTAAAAACAACAAAGAAGCACTTGAAAAACAACTTGCTGCAATGTACGAACAATACAAGCTCAACCAAGTAATATCACCAATCACAGGCACAATTGATGAAATAAATCTTAAAGTTGGCGAATCAGGTGCAATGGGAGGAATTAGAGTAGTCCGTTTGACTTCTCTTAAAATAAAAGCACCTATCTCTGAAAACTACATAAATGATGTAAAAGTAGGAAACAAAGTAATTATTGAAATACCAAGTATTGATACCTCTTTTGAAAGATCAATCTCCGCAGTATCAAAAGTTATTTCGGATAACAGAACTTTTAATATTGAGTTAAGCGTTCCTTCCGATATTAAAGGTGTTTTACCCAACATGAATGTTGTGTTAACAATTGCCGATTATAAAAACAAAAAAGCTATAGTTATTCCACGTAAAATTGTTCACAAAAAACAAAACAAAACATTTGTTTTTATTTCCGAGAAAAAAGGAAAAGAAAATATTGCTAAAATTAGAGAAGTTGTTTTAGGGAAAACAAACAAAGAAAATGTTGAAATAATTTCAGGACTTAAAGAAGGTGATAAAATAATTACAGACGGACACAACAACCTTTCTGATGGTCAGGTATTAATAATTAAAAATAAATAACAAACAGATGGAAATAATATCGAATATAGAACAAGGAATAACGAATACTGAAATAAAAAAAATAGATATTAACAAAAATATAAACAGATGAAAGAAAAAAAATTCGCAATAACAAATTTTGCAGTTAACAATAAAACAACCATATATTTCTTTACAGTTGTACTAATAATATTTGGTGTAATGTCTTATCAATCAACACCAAAAGAAAGTTTTCCTGAAGTTGTATTTCCTTATTATTCAATTACTACAATTTATCCCGGAACTTCTCCTGAAGATATTGAAAACCTTGTAACACGCCCAATTGAAAAGCAACTGAAAGGCATTGATGGAATTAAAGAATTGTCAAGTAAATCAATACAAGATTTTTCAATGATTTTTATTGAATTTGAAACAAGTGTAAATGCTGATGATGCTTTTAAAGATGTAAATGATGCAGTTGATAAATCAAAATCCGATCTTCCTTCAGGAATTTTAAGTGACCCTAGCGTAAGTGAAATAAATATTTCGGAAATGCCTATTTTATATATCAATTTATCAGGAGATCTTGGGATGGATAAACTCAAAGAATATGCTGATGAGTTGCAAGATGAAATTGAAGGAATGGAGGAAGTTACCAGAGTGGATATAGTAGGTGCACTTGAAAGAGAATTTCAAATAGAAGTTGACCTTTATAAAATGCAAGCTACGAATATTTCTTTTGACATGATTGAAAGAGCTGTAGCTTTTGAAAATATGACAATTTCTTCAGGTACAGTAGAATCAGACGGTGTTCAAAGGACATTAAGAATCTTGGGTGAATTCAAAAGTATTAAAGACCTTGAAAACATCATTTTACTTAATGGTGTAAAACTTAAAGAAATTGCCGAAGTTAAAGATGGATATGCCGACAGAGAAAGCTACTCCAGACTTAACGGTCAGGAGATAATTACTCTAAACGTAATTAAAAAAACAGGAAAAAATCTTATCAATGCAGTTGACAAAATAGATAAAACACTTGAAGATTTTAAAGAAACAGCCTCTCCAAACCTGATAGTAAAAACAACTGGTGACCAAAGTACAATTACCAGAAATAGTATTAGCAATCTTTTTAATACAATTATTCTTGGATTTATTATCGTTGTTCTTGTTCTTATGTTTTTTATGGGCGTTGACAATTCGTTATTTGTAGCTATTGCAATTCCATTGTCTATGACAATTGCCTTTATTTTTGTGAATTTGGCAGGATTTACAATGAACATGGTTGTTTTAATGGCATTTATTCTTGTACTGGGAATTGTTGTTGACAACTCCATTGTTGTTGTAGAAAATATTCATCGGCATTACATGAATACGGAAAACCTTTCGATTGCAAAAGCATCAAAGAAAGCAGTAGCAGAAGTTGCAGGTCCTGTTTTTTCAGGTACTCTTACCACAATGGCTCCTTTTTTTCCACTCATGTTTTGGCCGGGAATAATGGGCGAATTTATGGTTTATATTCCTGCAACAATAATTATCACACTTACAGCTTCAATGCTTGTTGCTTATGTTATGAACCCTGTTTTTGCTGTTACATTCATGAAATATCGTGCTGATAAAAAAGTGGTAATTAACCATAGAAAAAATCTAATTGCTTCAATAGTTGTGATTGCAATAGTTGTATTTTCCTATCTCGTTAAAGTAAATTTTATAGGAAACCTTTTAGCTTTTGTATTTCTGATTTATTTAATAGTAAGATATGTTTTAATAAACCTCATTAAAAAATTCCAAAGTAAAGGAATTCCTGCGATAATGAATGTCTATAAAAACACTCTTTCATTTTTAATTAAAGGTAAAAGGGGTTACTTGGTAATAGCTTCAACAATCATTCTTTTAATATTCACTTTCTTTTTAATGGGTGTAAAAACTCCAAAAATAGTTTTCTTTCCCAAAGGTGAACCAAATACAATTTATGCTTATATAAAAATGCCTTCAGGTACTGCAATTGAAGTTACCGATTCCGTTACAAAAGTTGTAGAAAATAAAGTTTTTAACATATTGGGAGAAAATAATCCCAGTGTTGAATCAATAATTTCAAATGTTGCAATAAACGCAGGAGAAAGCCTCTTTGAAAGAATGACACAGGCAAATCTTGGAAAAGTAACTGTTGGATTTAAAGAATACAAAGACAGAGAAGTAAAGAATACTTCAAAATACATAAAAATATTAAGAAAAGAAGTTGTTGATATTCCCGGAGCAGAAATTACTGTTGTAAAAGAAGCTAATGGACCTCGCGTTGGAAAGCCAATTAATCTTGAAGTCTCAGGAGAAAATTACACTCAACTGATTCCTATTGTAGATGCTCTTAAAGAATATATTAATTCAATAAATGTAGCAGGTATTGAAGAATTAAAAACAGACCTTGAAACAAACAAACCTGAATTAATTATTAATATTAATCGCTCAAAAGCAAACAAACTTGGTGTAAACACAGGATATATAGGAATGACATTGAGAAATGCACTGTATGGAAAAGACATTTCAACATACAGAGAAGGCGAAGATGAATATGATATAAAAATGAGATTGAAGGAAAAATATAGAGACAATCTTGATGCACTAATGAATATAACAATGGTAGTTCCCGGTGGTGGAAGAAATGGAGGAGTAAACAAAATTCCGATTTCAGCAGTTGCTGATGTAGAATATGCTTCATCTTATGGAGGGATAATTAGAAAAGACCATAAAAGAGTTATTACAATTTATTCAAATGTTCTTGAAGGCTATAATGCAAATGAAATTGTTCAAAATCTTAAAACAAAATTGACAGATTTTGAAATGCCTAAAGGTTATAAATTTAAATTTACAGGTGAGCAACAAGACCAAAAAGAAAATTCACAATTTCTTAGTTTTGCTTTCTTACTTGCATTAGTGTTAATATTTATAATTCTTGTAACTCAATTTAATTCAATTTCAAAACCATTGATAATTGTTGTTCAAATTATTTTCAGTTTGATTGGTGTTTTATTGGGATTGATAATTTTCAACTTAGATATCTCAGTAATTATGACAGGAATGGGAATTATTGCTGTTGGTGGTATTGTTGTGAAAAATGCAATAATATTAATTGACTATGCCGATGTGTTAATTGCTAAAGGTGGGGATAGAAAAGAAGCAATAATTGAAGCAGGTGCTATAAGACTGATACCTGTAATTCTTACTGCTACTTCCACTATCTTGGGATTATTACCTCTTGCCATAGGAATGAATATTGACTTTGCATCATTTTTCACAACTCTTGACCCTAAAATTTATTTTGGAGGAGACAATGCAATGTTTTGGAAACCACTTTCATGGACAATAATTTTCGGTCTTTCTTTCGCAACATTTCTTACATTGATAATTGTTCCTTCTATGCTTTCACTAAAAAAGGAAAAGAAGTAATTTGTACAATTTGAAAAAAATGTGAGTTTTTGAGTGAAAGTATAACCAACAAACACTTAAGGGGGAGGTTGTAAAATTTTAATCCAAAATCCAATGGTGTTTCGTAGTCTTTTAGTCTATTTTCCAATAGTGTTTTGTGTTGTTTTAGTCAGAAATCCAATATTATATTTGACTTATTGATAAACTTTTTAGTATCTTTGCATAAAAAAATAATAGAATGAAAAGGCAAATCGAAGATTATCTAAAGCAATGGAAAAGTAATAAAAATAGGAAACCATTAATCATAAGAGGTGCAAGACAGGTTGGAAAAACATATACAATAACAAAATTTGGGGAAAAGCATTTTAAACAATATTTAAAAATCAACCTTGAAGAGAACGAGAATTTGAAATCATTTTTTAAAGACAAAAATCCTCGTAACATTATTAATGAATTATCGGTTTTTTTTAATAAACCAATCATTCCTGGTAAATCTCTGCTTTTCATAGACGAAATACAGCTATCTCAGGATGCAATAACAGTATTACGATATTTTCACGAACAAATGCCTGATTTACATATTATTGCAGCAGGTTCATTATTAGACCACACATTAAATGAAATGCAATATTCAATGCCGGTTGGCAGAGTAGAATTTGCCTATATGTATCCACTTAATTTTAAAGAATTTTTACTTGCATTGGGAGAGAAAGTACTTATAGATTATATAGAAAGTTTTTCGTTGAATAATCAATTTAGCAAGTTAATACACAGTAAAATAACTGATTATTTACGTTTATATTTTTTTATTGGAGGAATGCCTGAAGCAATAAAAACTTACATTAACACCCAAAACCTGATAGAAGTTGAGAAAATACATTCAAGTATTATTACTTCATTACAATATGATTTTGCTAAATACGGAACACGCAAACAACAAGATTATTTAAAAGATACACTTCAATATTCGGCAAATAATATTGGCAGAAAAGTAAAATATGTAAACATCAACAAGAATGTTCATTCATCTCATTTAAAAGAAGCCTTGCATAAACTTGAATTAAGTCGTATAATTCATTTGGTAAGAAAAACAAAATCGGCAAATGTTCCAATTACTCAATATGTAGATAATGATACTTTTAAACCTGTTTTTATTGATATTGGACTGGCAAATCATATCGCCCAAATAAAACTTACAGATATTAAAAATTTAATTACAGATTTTGAAGGAGCACTTGCAGAACAATTTGTAGGACAGGAATTTATTGCTTCGCTTCAGTTTTTTAAACAAGGAAAATTATATTATTGGATAAGAGAAGCAAAAAACTCTAATGCTGAAATTGATTATTTAATTCAAAAAGAAAATACAATTTATCCCGTAGAAGTAAAAGCAGGAAAAACAGGAACATTAAAATCTATGCATGTTTTTTTTGTTGAAAAAAATAAAGATATCGGTATTCGTTTTAATCTTGACTTACCGAATTATGGGGAAAATCTTACAGCAAGTATAAGATTTAAAAATAATAATAAAGAACTTAAATATAAACTAATTTCATTACCATTATATTTTGCAGGAAACATACAAAATATAAAAATTTGAATTAATTATTTAAAAAATAATAGAACTCAATTATTGTTCTATCAGTTTTTTTTTAATTTAAATATTTGCATCTTTGCAATAAAAAATACTTTAAGTCTTTAAGGTACTTCAAGCACTTTTGGATTATTAACTTTGATAATATGGAAAATAAAAAGAATAAACCATCTAAAGATAAGAAAACCGAATTTATCATACCCGAAAAAGGTTCAATTGGACTTTTGGCATTAGGGGCGGTAGGCTTAAAAGCATGGCGAAAAGTAAGAAGAGAAGCTATTTTGAAAAAAAATCAAAAAAATAATTCATGAGTAAAGCACTGGCAAAAAAAGTATTATTGATAGGCTGGGATGCAGCTGACTGGAAAGTTATAAATCCGTTAATGGATTCGGGACAAATGCCTGCATTGGAAAAATTAGTTAACAATGGTGTTATAGCTAATCTTGCTACACTGGATCCTCCTCTTTCGCCTATGCTTTGGACTTCAATAGCTACAGGGAAAAAAGCAGACAAACATGGAATACTTGGCTTTGCTGAACCTGACTCCCAAAAAGGTGGAATACGACCTGTAAATGTAACATCCCGAAAAGTAAAAGCCATCTGGAACATTCTACATAAAGAAGGAATGAAATCAAATGTTGTGGGATGGTGGCCCAGTCATCCGGCAGAACCAATCAATGGAACAATGATTTCAAATTTCTATCAGCAAGCAAATGCGGAATATGGAAAAATATGGAAAATGTTGAAAGGAACAATTCACCCAAAATCTATGGTTAAGGAACTACGAAGCATGAGAGTACATCCCGGAGAATTAACTGAAAACCATATTTTACCCTTTGTTCCTCTCGCAGCAAAAATTGACCAGAAAAAAGATAAACGAATTACTTCCGTAGCAAAAATTACTGCCGATGCAGCAAGTATCCAAGCATCATCTACACATCTAATGGAAAACACAGACTGGGATTTTATGGCTGTTTATTTTGATTCCATTGATCACTACTGCCATGGTTTTATGAAATTTCATCCACCCCAAAGAAGTGGTATTCCTGATAACTTATTTGAATATTATAAAGATGTTGTAAAAGGAGGCTATATTTATCACGACATGATGCTTGAACGTCTTTTACAACTTGCAGATAAAGACACAACAGTAATTTTAATTTCCGATCATGGATTCCATTCCGACCATTTAAGACCTGAAAGTTTACCCAAAATTCCTGCTGCTCCTGCTCTTGAGCATAGCCCCTACGGAATATTTTGCGTAAGCGGACCAAATATTAAAAAAGATGAAAGAATTTATGGTGCTTCATTGTTGGACATAACACCAACGATTTTAACAATGTTTGGTTTACCGGTAGGAAAAGATATGGACGGTAAAGTTCTTACTAATATTTTTGACAAAAAAGTTATTCCTGAAATAATTAATTCATGGGAAGAAATTGAAGGAGACTTTGGAACTCATCCTCCCACAGAACAAGAAGATGCTTTTGAATCGGCAGAAGCACTGCAACAACTTGTAGAATTAGGATATATTGAAGACCCCGGAAAAGACAAAAAAATTGCAATGGAAAAAACAGCTAATGAAGCAAAATATAATTTGTCTCGTGTTCATTCAAGTAATAAGAATTATTCTAAAGCCATAGATATTCTTGAAAAGCTTTTTGAAAAGGATAATAAAGATATCCGCTACAACTTAGACCTTGCAAATAATTATCTTAAAGTTCAGAACTTTGAAAAAACCACTAAGATATTAAAACATCTCAGAACAATTGACAACAGGGCAATACCAAATGCAGACCTTTTAGAAGGCATACTTCTTACTAATCAGGGAAAATCAAAAAAAGCACTTGAATTTTTAAAAAAAGCAGAAAAAAGCAATCCGCGTTTACCGGGAATTCACATTGAATTAGGAAAGCTTTATTTGATAACAAGGCGATACGAAAAAGCCCAAACGACATTTGAGAAAGCTCTTTCAATTGATGATTCAAGTGTAGGTGCTTTTCATGGTTTAGGACTTTCATTGCTAAGGCAAGGAAAATATGAAGAAGCTGCTAATGAAATTTTGAATGCTATAGGATTGATTTATCATTTTCCACCTGCACATTATCACCTTGGGGAAACTTTATTTATGATGAAAAAATATAAAGAATCATCAGAAGCATTTGAAGTTTGCCTTACAATGGCACCAAAACTAACAAAAGCAAGAAAATGGTTGGTAAATATTTATCAAAATAATTATAAAAACATAGAAAGAGCAGAATTTCATCAAAATATATTAAATGAACTTATGAAAGGCAAAGTAACAATTGTTTCGGGCTTACCAAGAGCAGGAACATCTTTGATGATGCAAATGCTTGAAGCCGGAGGCATAGAAGTATTAGTTGATGATAAAAGAAAAGCAAACGAAAATAATCCTAAAGGATATTACGAGTATAGTTCTGTAAAAAAATTAAGAAGTAACAACAGTTGCATTTACACTGCAGAAGGAAAATCAGTAAAAGTTATTGCACAGTTATTAGCAAATCTCCCTAAAGATTTAGAATATAAAATAATATTCATGCAGAGAAATATGTATGAAATTCTATCTTCACAGCAAAAAATGCTTGGTAAAAAAGGCAATGCTTTTCCAATGGGAATTGCCAAAGCTTTTGAAAAAGAATTGGAAAAAATTGATGTTTGGCAAAAGAAAGAACCTAATGTAAATTTGATTTATGTTGATTACAAATCAGTAATTGAAAATCCTGATACTGAAATAAATAAAATAAATGAATTTCTTGATTCTCAACTTGATACTGATAAAATGAAAAGCGTTATTGACCCTAATCTTTATAGGAATAAAGTGTAAAGGACTTTAGAATAAAACAATCGTTACTACTCAGCAACTTTACAGAATATAAAAGCCACAGACTTCGTCTGTCGAAGATATGCTAAGTGTAATAGAAGTAAGACTACGTCTGTCAAAGACAGATTCACAGATTTAAAAAATAACGAAGGTAGAATTATTCATTAAATCAAGTAAAATCAATCTGTGAATCTGTGGCATATCTATAAGCCTCAATATCTTATACCTGCTGAGTAGTAATAAACAATTTTTATCTTGAATATAGTTTTTTAGTAGTTATCCCTTTTTTGTCAACTAACTTAACAATTACAACTCCTCTATATTCAGGAAGATAAACATTTCTGTTTTCAGTTTTACATAAATTAAAGTTTAATAAAGTTTTTCCAAGAATGTCAGAAACAATTACTTCTCCTTCAAAGTCAGTATTTATAAAATGAATTTTATTATTATAAATAAATACTTCAATCTCGGAACTCTCAGTTAATTTTTCATCATTAGAATTAGCTTTATTCTCAAACTTCAATAAAAACCTGTCTTTATATTCATTAGGTGATAGGTATATCGTATATCCTGATGTATTAGTAATTTGAGTTGTTTTATTTTTGTATAAATCAATAAGATAAACATTTTCTGTATTGGAAGAATTAGTTGATTTTTTCATTTTGAAGGTATATTCACCTTCTACACCTGCATGAATTCCAATATTTACAATATCTTCATTTTTAAAAAGAGGTCTTCCTTGAATAACATATTCAACATCACTATCCTTAACAAATGAATACAATGCAATATCAGGATTGCCTCTTAATTTAGCAGCATCAAATATAGGGTCATGATTTTTAGTAGCTTTTGCTAAAAACGAAAAAGCAATTTCGTTATAATTATTAGATGGACCTTCTACGTAAACCCAAATATTATTTATATAATCAATAGCGGGAATAAAAAATTGACTACCTGCGTTTGTTGTTCTTTGAGCAGCAGTAACACTTAAAGTACTTACCCCTGAATTTACATTAACAAAAAATCCCTGACCAACAGGGATTTTGTCGGTTGGAGCTCCTGAGGCAGCCCCCGAACCGGCAGCTCCTATTGTGGTTGTCCTTGTAGAATAATCCGCAGTCCTTGTCCTGTCTCCATTTGCATCATCAAAATAATACAATGCTTGCCACGAGCTACCTAAGCTTGATGTATTGTCAGTAATAAAAGTAGAAGCTGTTAAAGCTGTAGGAAATGGATTACCTATTAAATTCCAACCACGAGGATCGCCATTTGGATAAGTTCCAGTTGTTGCAGTATAAGAAACACTTATTGTAGATATATCGTCAGGAACAGTTAAATCACCTGTAATACTTAAAGTTTTATTTGCATCTCCTACAATTGCATAACCTCTACCATTTGTTAAAGTTCCTGAAGAAATTCTTGTCCATCCAACATCCATATCTACATCATTATCAGTTTCATCATACCAATACACATTATAATCGCCAGTTGACCAAATAGAAGAAAAAGCTGCACCATCAATTGGTGAAGAAATAAAATGATAAGGATTTGATGTACTACCTGCTATATATCTTTTAACAGTTCCTGCAACATTTTGTGTACTATGAATAAGGTTACCCGTACCTGATGAGGTTGATGCAACAACAACTCCGCTATTTCCTGCATTGTTAGTAAGTGTTCCTGTAACGGTAAGAGAATATGTCGGATTAATTGTTATACTTGCACCACTTTCCACTACTAATTTAGTGATTTCTACATTAGAGTTTATTTGGGGATAATTAGTTAAGCTCCCAATAATTTGACATGTTTGAAGTGCATCAGGAATCACAGAATTATACCAATTTGAAGCTGTTTCCCATATCGCATTAGTAGTACCTGTCCACCGTATTCCATAATAAGTTGTACCATTTATTGG
>JAYEOP010000024.1:18375-21621 GCA_034723125.1 Bacteroidota bacterium
TCCCAATAATTTGACATGTTTGAAGTGCATCAGGAATCACAGAATTATACCAATTTGAAGCTGTTTCCCATATCGCATTAGTAGTACCTGTCCACCGTATTCCATAATAAGTTGTACCATTTATTGGTGTAGCATTACCAAAAACACTTGTGCTACCGGTATAAGCAGTACTTGTAACTTCACCGGTTCCACTTATACTTACCTTATAAATATTTCCTGCCGTTAATTTCCCATCAACAGTCATTGTAGTTTGACTTCCCCCTGTAATTATACTCGTAACATTTACAGTTGCTCCTGCATTAATTTCTACTGAACCACTAGTGTTTTTTATATCTAATTCATCTATATCCATTGATCCTGAAACTGAAAAATTTGCATTTGTTGCCATTGTAATTAAATAGGAACCTATTAATGACCCTGATGAACTTATATTTAATGATGATAGTCCGTTTTGGGGTATGTCCACATCTAAAATAACATCATGGTTTATAGTAACGTCATCACCTTTTACAGGAGTACTCGTAGAACCCCAAGTTGCTGTAGCAGTCCAATCTCCATCTCCTGCAGAAGTATATGATGCTGCATATACAGCAACAACTTGTGTACACGTAACTATAATAATTAAAACTATTTTGACAATTAATTTCATAACTGTGAGTATTATATTTAAGTATAGAAACCCAAAAATCTAACGATAAATTTTATTTAAAATACAATTAAATATCATTTTATTTATTGAATTACTCATTATTTTTTTAAACAAAGGTAACAAAAATAGCAATATATATGTATATATATATCAAAAATCCCCAAAGTTGTTGATAAACTGAATTTGATGCACTAATTTACTTAAATTTTTTTAAAAAAAGTAGTTATTTCTGTTTTAGTTTATTCCTAAAAAATTCAATTTCTTTTCCATTATAGTTTTTAAAATCTTCACTTATTCCATAATATCTTTTTAACGATAGTTTTTCTTTTTCCTCAGTACTTGGAATTATTCTTTCTCCCCCATCTTTCATTCTTTCATCATCACTTTGTTTTCCTGTTTCAAAATTTTCTTTAAGGTAAACATCTTTTCCTTTTAGGTCGGCAAAAAAGCAAATCTGATCGGAGTAAAGGTGATAAACCGAAGAAATGCCGGGTGGATTTTGTTTATCAAAATTATTCCAACCGTAATGATGTCCTTCGCCAGTAATGTATTTATCATCACCTTCTGTATCAAAAAAGAAAACTTGTGATTTGTTTATCGCATATCCAAATCCGTCATTATGAACTTTATAAGTATCATTGCCACCTTTGTTTAGGAAAATAGCAATAGTATAATCGTGTCCAAATCCAATTCCTGCTGCAAGTTTTCCCCAGTTTACATGTTCATCGTTTCCACCTTCATCAATTAAAACCCCTATGCAAAAATGAGCTCCTGCTGCTTGAGACCAATGAGTGCTATGATATTTATCATTCCCTGTTCCATCATACAAATATCCTGAGCCGTACCAATAACCACAACCTTGAGACCAGCCACCTGCTTCATAAAAATCATCACCGCTAATATCGATTAATGTTCCTGTTCCGCCAGCCCATGAATGTCCGTCAGTTACATCTCCTCGTCTGCCTACACCACTTCCCTGAACATAAGAATAATTATACTGCCCTTCGTGTGAATGCCAGTTGTCAATCCGAAAAATAACTGCTGTATCTTTTTCGGCATAATAATGATCGTTGCCGGTGTTATTTATCAAAGTGCCAACACCTCCAACTCCACCATAACCCTGTCCGTCACCAAAAATTGAATATTTATCGTTACCGTTGTTATCAATTGCCAAACCAACACCAAAATAAGCACTTCCTTGTCCGGAAGTCCACATTTTGTATTCATCATCTCCATTATTATCAGCTAAAATTCCTATGCCTAACATTGCTGCTCCTTGTGAAAGTCTTTTTGATTGATAAACATCATCACCCTCAAGGTCGTAAAGCATTGCCGCACCAAAAATTCCTGCTCCTTGTGAAGGCAAATATTCATCATCATTAATATATTTATCATCTCCATCAAGATCAATAGCAAGTGAAACAGGGATTTGCAAGGATGGAGTTGAACCAATAGCTCCATAATAAGTATCATTACCTCCAAGGTCAATTACCAAAAATGCATCCGAATAGCGATGTGTATTTTTTGTTGTACCCGAAATAACAATTCTTCCTATCGGGCTTAGCCAATTAAATTCCTGATTTTTCCAATTAATATTTAAATCAGAATTTTTTAAAGCAACTAAGGTATCTGATAATTCTTCGGCAACAGCCATAAGTTTTGCTCCGGCATAATAAATTGAATTTATATCAATGTCTTTTGCTGCATCTTCAAGGCAAGGGAAATATTCCATTCCGTCAAATTGAGTTTCGCCAAGGTGTCGGATACGCCAGCATTGTACCGCATCTTTGTAGTCAACATTTCGCATTGCTATTTGTGTAAATCTCCATGCTTCAGTAAGATTTATTAATGCAACTGCGACCTCTCTTTGTATGCTTGGATGAATATTTTTTAATGCAATTTTTAAATCTTTTTCATTCAAAGGATATTCTCCTGCTTTCCCTATTCGATTGTACTCAAAAACGTTATGAGTTACTTTATAAATATCTTTTATAGCATTTAGCATAGGTTGTTTTTCTGTTGGCTTAGCCCACAAAGAAGCACTATAGGCTCTAAACTCTGTGCTTTGATGCATAATTCCACAATAAAATCCTAACTTCATTAACCCATCAGAATGCTTTTCTAAATATTCAGGAGCTAGATAATTTTCTACAGATTGTTTTTGTACACTTAGGTAATCGTAAATTCGTTGAGGCTCTCTAAAAAGATCATCAAAAGCAGGGTTTTTAAACGGAATTTGTGAAGGATTAGGATAACGTATCCAATATGATTTTGGTTCAAAACCAAGATTCTTTTCAGAAATTCCTACAACATTCATCATTTGCTCAAAAGCATCCTTATTTTGAGAAAAAGAAACAAATGAAATTAGAAGAATAAAAAATAATAAAGAAAGTTTTTTCATAATAATATTTGTTTTAACAGAATACTTTACATAAAAATATGAGGGAAATTTAATAATAATTTTTTGGTTATACCAATTTAATTTCAAAACGCCTGATAAATAAATTAAATTATATTTTTCTTTTTTTAGGCAAAAATTCTTTGCATAACTTGTTCCGCACTTGTTTCGGAAGCTATAGCTACGGAAATAATTTTTA
>JAYEOP010000025.1 GCA_034723125.1 Bacteroidota bacterium
ATGATATTCCTCCGTAGCTCAGCTGGTTAGAGCGGTTGACTGTTAATCAATAGGTCGTTGGTTCGAGTCCAACCGGGGGAGCCAAAAATCCTGTTAATCAATAGGTCGTTCCGCAATTGCGGAACCGGGGGAGCAAAAAATCCTGTTAATCAATAGGTCGGAGTTATAAACACCGATTTTCATAGCAAACTTTTCAGCAGTAATTAAATCTTAATTTTAGTATTTTCATTATTTTGAAAATTTAATTGTGTCGTATTTATTAATAATGAATACTGACCACGTTTGCTGTAGCTTTAGCGGTTGCGAAACAAGGAATAAATAATTTTGAAGTAAAAAGATGACACTGAGCAATTTTTGTGGTCAGTAAATTTCATAGTTTTCTTAGAGACACTAAATAGTGGCTATAAGAAAACTCGTATGTTTTTGACTGTTAAAATATTATGTGTATTTTGTCGCTTGAATCTATTGTCATAAAGTAGTCATTTGATTGTCATTAAATTATCATTAAGTTACAAAGCCTAATGACAGCTTGGCTAAATGACTATTAATGACAATTGAATGACTTTTACATTCACATCCATTTTAAATTCAAAGCCCAAGTATAATGAGTAATACAAAGTTTTCTTAGTGCCACTAAATATATATTATGAACTAACATGCATCTTATTCATTATCTTTGTTTCTTAAAAGAAATATATTTATAGTCCCCCCCCTAAAACAACATTTGCAAAAGCATTACAGAAATTCCAAGAACAAAACCACCGAAGATTTCAAAATTAGTATGTGTTTTAAGAAACAATCTTGAAGAACTTACAGCTCCTGCAATGATGGTAATGAAAATGAGATTGGAAAAATAGGTATTGGGCTCATTAAAAAATAAAATAATAAATAAGGCAAGTACAGCACCTAAGGCTGTAGTGTGTAAGCTAAGTTTTTTAAAATAATTAATTATTGTAAGAATTAGCATTCCTGAAATAATAGCAATTAAATATTTAATAATAATTTGAGGAAGGAGAAATTTTTTAAAGAATAAAAATATCAAAATATAAACTGCAATAATTATTAAATAAGGTATTGTTCTTTTTTTTCTATCCTCCATTTTAAAATCTTTTTGAAAAAAATAAATTAAAATGACAGGGATAACTATTGAATTAAGAAATAAATAGCTTAGAATTATCCATATTTTATAAGTGTGAACAAAAGGTAAAAAAATATCTGTAAAAAATAGCAGATAAACGAAGACGTAAAAAAAGTAAAAAATAGGATGAAAAATAGATGATAAAAAATTAGCTATGCGATATTGCATGGTTGTAAAATTACAATTCTTTTCTCAATCTTGCAACAGGGATTTTCATTTGCTCTCTGTATTTTGCGACTGTTCTTCTTGCAATATTATATCCTTTTTTGTTAAGCATTGTTGTTAGTTTTTCATCAGTCAATGGTTTCTTTTTACTTTCATTTTCAATCATTTCCTTAAGTATTCTTTTAACTTCTTTGTTAGAAACTTCTACACCTGAAGTTGTCATAATTCCTTCTGAAAAGCAATCCCGTAAAGGGATGATACCATTGTCTGTTTGAGCATATTTGCTACTTACCACTCTTGATACTGTTGAAATATCCATTTCAATTTTTTCTGCAATATCTTTTAATATCATTGGTGTAAGCTTGGTGTAATCTCCTGTTTTGAAAAAGGGTTTTTGAAGGTCAACAATAGTACTCATTGTCATAAGTAATGTTTGTTGTCTTTGCTTAATTGCTTCAATAAACCATTTTGCATTGTCGAGTTTTTGCTTTATAAATTGTAGCTCATCTTTTAATTTTTTATTTTCTTTTTTTTGAGCTTTATAACTTTCAAGTTTTTCTTTAAATCCTCTGTTTATTTTTAAATGAGGAGTATTGTGAGAATTAAGTGATATTTCAAATTCGCCATTACTGAGCTGGTTAACAAGGAAATCTGGAGTAATGTATTGTGTTTTTACGTTTATTTGTGATTCACCCGGCTTTGGGTTAAGGTGTGTTATTACATTAATTATTTCTTTTAGTTTATCTTTAGTAATACCAACATTCTTCATTAGTTTTTCATAATGTTTGTTTGCCAGTAACTTAATATGGGATGAAATAATTGTTTTAGCAAGATCAATATTTTCCGATTCTCCTTCCTCTTTTTCTTTTGCCTCAAGTTGAATTAAAAGACATTCTTCAAGATTACGTGCACCAATTCCGGGAGGGTCAATAGTCTGTATTTCTTTTAAAACAGTCGCTAATTCTTCTTCATTGGTTGTAATATTATTGATAAATGCAAGGTCGTAGGCAATACTTTTTAATGGTCTTCTCAAATATCCATCTTCTTCTATCATTCCAATTAGATGGTTGGCAAGTTCTTTTTGCCGTTCCGTGAGTTCCATTGTATTTAATTGCTCAATAAGATTATCGTAAAGAGTTTTGAAGTCTGCAATTGGGATTTCTTTTCTTTCTTCTTGCTGATTATAATTTGGAGTATATAATTGAAAATTATCTTCATCATTCATATAATCAGATAGTTCTGCTTCTAAGTTATCTTCTTCCGAAGAACTGTCTTCTGAGTTATTTTCCTCATTTTTATCTTCTTTATTGTCAGAATCATCTTCATTTTTATCCAATGCCGCATTTTCGGCAATTTCTTCATCAACTTTATTGATGATCTCAGTAGTATTCAATTGTAGCAGTTGTACAAACTGAATTTGCTGAGGAGATAGCTTTTGTTGTAGCTTTTGATTTAATGATTGTTTAAGCATCTTCGTTAATCCCCTTTGAAATTTTATTCAAATATACTAAATGACATGAAAATAAGTTTAAATTTGCAAAAAAAAAAACATGAAATTATTGGGTAAAGATACGATTTATATTAGCGAATTACAAAATTTTAATAAGAAAGTTGTTAATATTCAGGGATGGGTAATGAATAAGAGAACAGCAAAGGGAATTGTATTTCTAATCATTAGAGATGGTTCAGGCTTTGCTCAATGTATAGTTAATGCAGAAGATGTTGAAACAGAGCTGTTTGAAAATGTGAAAAAACTTGGTCTTGAATCTTCACTTTTTATTTCAGGAGTGGTTGTAAAAGATGAGAAGCAAGTTGGAGGTTATGAAATTCATGTTAGTGATGTTAAAATTTATCACGAAACTATAGACTATCCTATCTCTAAAAAAGAACATGGAGTTGATTTTTTAATGGAAAATCGTCATTTATGGTTGCGTTCTTCAAAACAATGGGCAATCATGAGAGTGCGAAATAGGATTATTTTTTCTATTCATAACTTTTTTCAGGAAAGAGGATTTGTCCAAATGGATTCTCCAATTTTTACAGGAAATGCTGTGGAAGGAACAAGTACTTTATTTAAAACAGATTTTTTTGACGACCCTGCATATCTTTCTCAGTCGGGGCAGTTGTATGGTGAAGCTATGGCAATGGCAATGGGATTGATTTATACTTTTGGTCCAACATTCAGAGCTGAAAAATCTAAAACAAGAAGGCATTTATCGGAATTTTGGATGATTGAACCGGAAATGGCTTTTTACAACAATGAAAAAAATATGGATCTGATAGAAGATTTTATCAGATATGTAATTCAAGATATTCTTAAAAATAATAAAAAAGAACTGGAAATACTTGAAAGAGATACTACTATTTTAGAAAATATTACAAAATCTTTTCCTAAACTTACTTATGACGAGGCTGTTGAAATCTTAAAAGGTAATAAAAATGTTGATGGTAAAAATGCTCTTGAAATTTTGAAAGAAGACCTAAAGAAAACAAAAGAAGAAATTAGTGATGTTGAAAGCAAAATTGCCGAAAGAGAAAGTATTTTATCTCAGGGAGGAATAAAAAAGGGTAAAAGAAATTTTCTTGAAAATAAAAACAGATTAGAAAAGATTGAATTAAAAAAACTTCAGGAAGATGAACGTAATATTCCTAATTGGTTGAAATCTGCTGAATTGTTTAAATATGGTAGTGATTTTGGTGGCTCGGATGAAACTGTTTTAACAAGATTGTTTGATACTCCGATAATGATTTACAACTGGCCAAAAGAAATTAAGGCTTTTTACATGAAAGAAGTTGAAGGTAATCCAAAATTGGTAAAAGGAGTTGACGTTTTAGCACCTGAAGGTTATGGCGAAATTGTTGGCGGTGGTGAAAGAGAAACAAGTGAAAAAATATTAATTGATGGAATAAAAAAACACAAACTTCCAATGGAGGCTTTTGAATGGTATCTTGACATCAGAAGATTTGGTTCTGTTCCTCATGCAGGTTTTGGTCTTGGTTTAGAACGACTTGTGTCATGGATTTGTAAAATTGATCATGTGCGAGAAAGTATTCCTTTTGCAAGAATGATGGGTACTTTGTTTCCTTAAGGAGTTGTTGGTTGATATGTGATATAAAGCTGTTTTTAAGAATGAAATTTTTTAAAAGTTTCCATCAAGCAATTTTCTCTTCTTCCCTCTCTAATTTTAGAGAGGGACCGAGGGTGAGTTAATTCTTCACCACCTTCTCCACAAAAACCCCATCACCATCTTTAATCTTTACAAAATAAATTCCTTTATCAAAATCTTTAATATCAATTACAGTTTTATACAAAGCAAGTTGTTGTTCTTTTATTAGTTTTCCTTGAATATCGTAAATTCTGACCTTTGTATCAAAAGCAATAAAACCGGTGTAAGTAATTGTAATTTTACTTTGAGCAGGATTAGGATAAACTTTAAATTTCTCTGAAATATCCTTTTGTATTATTTCTTTTGTTGAGTTCCATATTTGAGTGCTGTCAAAAATTCCCCTTATAATTTTAGTAGAGCCAGAATTCCAGTCGTTTATATAGATGTACAATTTGGAATTTTCGTAAATAAGTTGCATTTGATTTCCAGATAGAGAAGGAGGAGGTTTAACGAAAAAATGCCATGATTCTCCTGCGTCAGTGGTTTTGTAAATACCTGTGTGATCATAAATAAAACCAGTTGTTGGATTAATAAAATACATATCATAAATAGATTTATCTGTAAAATCAGGAAATGTATCCCAACTTTTACCACCATTAAATGAACCCATATATCCTAAGATACTTGACCCATAAGCTGTATCACTATTAAGGAATTGTATTTCGGCTGTGTAGTATGGTAATTTATAGCTTTGATTCCATGAATTTCCTTTGTTATGGGTTACATATAAGTAAAAGCTATCATTTATATATGAAGTTGCATAACCAATAGAATCATTTATAAAATTAATACTCCATAACATATTATCATGAACTTGTGACCATGTATTACCTAAATCAGAACTTTTAAATACTCCATCATAAGGTGTATTAAGAAATACGTCTTTATTAGTCGGAAGGTAAATACCTTCAATTTTATTATGACTAATATATGGTGAGTTAGTTAATACCTGAAATGATTTCCCATAGTCGATTGTTCTATATAAGGAGTTTCCTTTACCAAACCCAGTTGAATCATTTATGAACATTATTCCCATGGCAGATGAGTGATTTTGTATTACCCATGATTTTCCCATATTAACTGTTCTAAATAATATCATTTTTTTAAGACTATCTGAGTACGATAAAAGATAACCGTTTTTATAATTTGTAAAACAAATTCCGCTACTACTTTGAAGCTGGGAAAACATTTTAGGATGAATATCTACAAATTGTGAATATGCTTGACTTAAAACTGTTATCGATATTATTAATGTTATTATTATTTTTTTCATAATTTTATATTTTTAAAAGTTAATAAAAAAATAGTAACTTCCTATAAATCTTATGTTATTGCAATCTTTTTAAAAAAATTACATTATTGTGGGGCAATATTACGAAAAAAAATTAAATGACAAGGCGGAAAAATAATATTTATAATTTTCAATTATTCAATTCAATTTCACATTCAAACCTAATTCTTGTAGTTCGTTTTGAATTTTTAGTAATTCATTAGTGTTGCCTTCTTTTATTGCAACTTCTCCTTTGTAATGTGCAAGTATAGTGAGTTGTTCGGCTTG
>JAYEOP010000026.1 GCA_034723125.1 Bacteroidota bacterium
AAGCATATTTATCGTCTATTTTGCACTAATGCTATGCGTAGGCGTTTATTTTTATTTCCAAAATAGAGATATTGATGATTATTATGTTGGCGGACGCTCTATGAGTAGCTGGCATATAGGTTTATCGGTTGTTGCAACTGATGTGGGAGGTGGATTTTCCATAGGCTTAGGTGGTTTAGGATTTGGAATTGGAATAGCAGGCTCATGGATGCTTTTTACAGGATTAATTGGTGCATGGATAAGTGCAGTATTATTAATTCCTACAATAAGTAAATTATCTGCAAAAAATAAATTCTATACTTTCCCTCAAATTTTCGAACACTTTTACAATAATAAAGTAGCCCTTATCGCAGGAATCATATCAGCCATTGGTTATATAGGTTTTACAAGTTCTCAGCTATTGGCAGGTGCTAAATTGGCATCAGCAACTTTTATTGAAATTGATTTGCAAACTGCTTTAATTATTATGGGAGTAATTGCAGTGGTTTATACCGGTATCGGAGGCTTAAAAGCTGTTATTTATACCGATACTATTCAGTGGATTATTTTAATGTCGGGTTTATTATTTATTGGTATTCCGTTTTCATATATCGCAATTGGAGGAATGGAAGCAATAAAATCTACACTCGGTCCAGAGTTTTTATCTATGGCAAATGTAAGTTGGCAAGAGCTTGTGAATTGGGGCGTTACCATTATTCCCATTTGGTTTGTTGGTATGACTTTATACCAAAGAATTTACGCTTCAAAAAACGAAAAACAAGCAAAAAAGGCATGGTTTATAGCAGGCTTATTTGAGTGGCCATTAATGGCATTTATGGGAGTTACATTAGGATTATTTTCTCGTGTAGCATACGAAAGCGGAATGTTTGCCGATATAGGATATGCCGTAGGAACTGCTTTTGACGCTGAAATGGGTTTGCCTATTTTATTAAATAAAGTTTTGCCAGTAGGAATAATCGGATTGATGCTTTCCGCTTATTTTTCCGCTATTTTATCAACTGCCGATAGTACATTAATGGCAGCATCGGGCAACGTGCAAACCGATATTTTACAAAAAATATTTAAGTTTAAAACTGATGCAAAATCGCAATTACGATTATCTCAAATTGTAACTTTAGTAATTGGAACATTCTCCATAGTTTTAGCATCGTATATGACTAATGTTCTTGAGCTTATGTTGTATTCGTATGCTTTTATGGTTTCAGGGCTATTCATTCCTGTTTTAGTAGCTTTATTTACTAAAAATCCGAGTCCAAATGCAGCAATTGCAGCAATGATAGTAGGTGGTTCTACAACAGTATTACTTGTTGTATCAGGTATTTCATTACCATTTAATTTAGATGCTAATATTTTTGGAATAATGGCATCTTTTGTTATATACTTAACAATAAATAAGATAAAATGAACCAAAAATTAATAAACATAAGACATTTATTACATCAAAATCCTGAATTATCAAATCAGGAAATAGAAACAGCTATACGTGTTTCCGATTTTATGAAGGCTCTAAATCCCGATAAAATTGTTAATATATCAAAGACTGGCAGATTATTTATTTTCGATAGTAATAACGATGGTAAAACAACTGTTTTTAGAGCAGATATGGATGCTTTACCTATCAATGAAGAAAACAAAACTATTAAGTATCTATCATTAAATAAAGGCATTGCACATTCCTGTGGACATGATGGACACATGACAATTGTTTTAGGATTAGCACAAAAAATAGCAGAGAACAGACCTAAAAAAGGAAAAGTAATTTTACTATTTCAGCCAGCCGAAGAAAGTGAACAAGGAGCAAGGGATATTGTAAACGATGAAAAATTTAATATATTAAAACCTGATTATATTTTTGCTTTACACAATATACCAAAAGAAGAAAAACATCAAATAATTGTAAAAAACGGAAGTTTTGCTGCTGCATCAAAAGGAATGACCGTAAAACTATTTGGTAAATCATCGCATGCAGCCGAACCGGAGAAAGGGATTAGCCCAGCCGATGCTATTTCAAAAATAATAGAACAATTACACAATTTAAGAGATAATAAAACGCTGTTTTCCGACTTGATTTTACTTACAATAATAAATATTAAACTAGGAGAAATAGCCTTTGGAACATCGCCAGGTTATGCCGAAATTAGAATAACATTGCGTGCATTCGAAAACAAGGATATGAAAATTCTTACAGATAAAACAGAGGCAGTAATCAATAAAATTACAGAGGAAGAAAATTTAAAAGCAGAAATTAAATATTCAGAAGTGTTTCCTGCCATTATAAATAATCAGAAGTGTTTCAATTTAATAAAACAATCGGCAAACATAAATAATTATGATATTAAAGAAATTGACAAAGCATTTAAATGGTCGGAAGATTTTGGCTATTATTCGGAAAAATACAATACAGGATTTTTTGGTTTAGGGTCAGGAAAAAATCAACCTGCATTACATAATCCCGATTTTAACTTTCCAGACGAAATAATTGAAACAGGTGTAAACTTGTTTTATTATATATATAAATTAATTAATTTAAAAGAATAAAATTATGTTACAAATTGAAAGAATTAACAACAACAATGAATTTAAAAAAATTAGTAGAGAAGAGTTTATCGATTTCTTATTTACTCATCTTGACAAATTCGGTGATCCAAAAGAAGATATTAATAAGTGTTTAGACTATGCTTTTTCAGAGAATTCAGCAGAAGGTGGTTTTGCCTTAGCTGCTTTTTATGAAGATAAATTAGTTGGAACTTTAATAATGAACAACACAGGAATGAGTGGGTATATTCCAGAAAACATACTTGTTTATATCGCTGTTGATGCATCGTACAGAGGACAAGGATTTGGACGACAGATTGTAGAACGCTCGTTTAAAGAAGCAAAAGGAAATATTAAATTACACGTAGAACACGACAATCCTGCAAAACGCTTATACGAAAGAATAGGCTTTAAAGCAAAGTATGCAGAAATGAGATACGAAAATAAGTAGAAGTTTAAAAAGTTTGTGAAGTTGAAAATAATAACTTTACAAACTTTTACTTCCTAAACTTTAAATTAAAAAAATGGCTGAATTACAAATTAATATTACAGAAATAAAAAATAATATTACCAAACTAAGTAAATACCTTAAAGCAAATAATATTGAATGGAGTTTGATAACGAAGGTTTTTTCCGGGGATAAAAAATTCATGGAACAAATACTTACTCCTGAAATAATTAGAGATATTCATTCGGTTGGAGATTCTCGTTTGTCTAGCTTAAAAACGTTAAAAGAAGTTAACGAGAAACTAACCACAATTTATATTAAACCGCCAGCAGCAATCTATGTTGATGATGTAGTAAAATATGCAGATATATCTTTAAATTCATCATATAAAACAATTTCGGCTCTTAATAAAGCGGCAAAAAAGCAAAATAAAATACATAAAGTTATAATTATGATTGAGCTTGGGGAATTAAGAGAAGGCGTAAACAGAGATGATTTATTTACGTTTTACGAAAAAATATTTGAGCTACCAAACATTGAAGTTGTAGGTTTGGGTAGTAATTTAGGCTGTATGTATGGCATTGAGCCAACTTACGACAAACTGTTGCAACTAAATTTATACAAAGAAGTTATTGAAGCCAAACACGGAACAAAATTAGACCTTATTTCGGGTGGAAGTTCTATTACATTACCATTAATAGAAAATGGTACTATACCAAAGGATATTAATCATTTTAGAATTGGAGAAGCTGCGTTTTTTGGAAAAAGCCCTTTGAAAAATGAACAATTTATTGATTTAAACATAGATACATTTAATTTCTACACTCAAATAATAGAATTAGAAGAAAAAGGCATTGTTCCCGATGGGGTTATCAATGAAGCAAGTATAGGGCATTCCGTAGGTTTTAAAGACGTAGATTTAGGCCGCTCAACAAAAAAAGCTATTTTAGATTTTGGCTTATTAGATGTTGACCAAGAGGGTTTAGAAATTGACGATAAAGATGTGAAATTTGTGGGTATAACTTCCGATATGACAGTTATTGATATTGGAGATAATAAAGATGCAAAAAATAATAAGAAGTATAATGTAGGAGATATGATATGTTTAGATCCTAATTATATGGCTGTTGCTAGATTGTTAAATTCAAAATTTATTGAGAAAAAATTTATTATTTAGCATGAGTAAATTAGAACAGCTTATTAAAGAATATAGTGAAACTTTTGCAAGCATCCTGCCATTCGATTTTAATGAAAATAATGTTTATAGATTAGATTTGTCAGTTAATAATTCAGAACTGACAGCTGTTAATGATATAAATACCGATTTTTTGTTTAATTACATTAATGAAAAATTAGAAAAAAATAATAAGCAAATTGCAGTAGGCGGATACGGTGAAGATAGGATTATTTATAAAAAGAGTAAATATTTTGGAACTGATGAGGATGCTCGTTCTATACATTTAGGAGTTGATGTTTGGTGCAAAGAAAATACTATTGTTTCTGCACCAATGGATAGTGCCATTCATAGTTTTAAAGATAATGATAACTTTGGAGATTATGGACCAACTATTATTTTAGAACACCGTATCGAAAGTCAAATATTCTATACGCTTTATGGACATTTAACAAAAAAATCTTTAAGAAATATTAAGGTTCGTGACAAAGTAAATAAAGGTGAAATATTTGCAGAAATAGGAAATTCGAGCGAAAATGGAAATTGGCCTCCACATCTTCATTTTCAAATTATTTCTGATATGAAAAGTAATTCTGGCGATTTCCCCGGAGTTTCATCAAAGCAAGAAAAAGAAAAATGGTTAGCGATTTGTCCTAATCCATCACTAATAATATATCCTTATTAAAAAATCGAATAATGGCAAGCACATCAACAATAATAATAAAAACAGATGCAATAAATAGCAATGTAAATTTTGTAAAATCTCTTGTTGGTAGTTCCGTAATACTTTCTGCTGTAATAAAAGGGAATGCTTATGGACATGGAACATCGCTTATGGTTAATGCTTTTGAGTTAGCAGGCATCAATCATTTTTCTGTTTATTCATCGCCAGAGGCAAAAGATGCTTTTAAAGCCAAATCGAAAAATTCTACTATTATGATAATGGGAGTTATTTGCAAAAATGATTTCCTATGGGTTATAAAAAATAATATTGAGTTTTACGTATCAAATTTAGATGTCTTAAAGAAAGCGATAGAATACTCAAAAAAGGCAGGCTTAAAAGCTCGTATTCATATTGATGTTGAAACGGGAATGAATAGGACAGGCGTAGCTAATAAAGATTTGAAAAAGTTAACATCTATTATTAATTCTAATTTATATTATTTAGAAATAATCGGGATTACTTCTCATTTTGCAGGAGCAGAAAGTATTGCTAATCATACAAGAATAAAAAAACAATATTCAGTTTTTAAAAAAAGAATAAAATATTTTGAAAATAATAATATATTTCCTAAAATAAAACATCTCGCCAGTTCTGCTGCAACAATTAATTATCCAGATACTCGTTTAGATTTAGTAAGAGTAGGCGTACTTTTATATGGTTATTGGCCTACAAGAGAAACATTTATTAATTATGTTCACAGGCGAAAAGATAAGTCAGACCCAATAAAAAGAGTTATGAGCTGGTTTTCGCAAGTAATATCAATAAAAAATATCCCAGAAGGTGAGTTTATAGGTTATGGCATGAGTTTTCAGGCACAATATAAAATGAAAATCATGATTGTTCCTGTTGGTTATTCAAATGGATACAGTCGTTCGTTAAGTAACAATGGACACGTTATTGTTAATGGTCAAAAAACGGCAATTGTAGGTAGTGTAAATATGAATATGATTATTTGCGATATTACAAATTTAGAAAATGTAAATATTGGAGATGAAGTTGTATTGATAGGAAAGCAAGATGAAAACGAAATATCATTTTCATCATTTGCTGAAATGAATAACTCTTTAAATTATGAAATTTTAGCTCGTTTACCTAAAAATATTAAGCGGAAATTGGATAAATAGATCAAGCCAAG
>JAYEOP010000027.1 GCA_034723125.1 Bacteroidota bacterium
TGATTTGTTTATTTGGAATTTGACTGCTGGCTGGAGACTGCCTACTGCTGACTGAGGACTGTTTTTGACTACCTCTGCTAAAAAGCCCGAGATTGTCGCGGTCGTACCTCCCTCACAATGACGACTTTATGGGTTGTTGTAAGAATTGTTTATTTGTTTATTTGGTGATTTGTTTATTTGAAATTTGACTGTGGACTGTTTTTTACTGCCGACTGGAGACTGCCGACTGCGGACTCGTAATTTGTTTATTCGTAACACATAACTCTAAGTACTTTAGGCACTATAAGTACTCTAAGTACTTCTTTTTATTACATCTTTTGTGTTTTTTCTTGAGGGAAACTTTAAGGTAAAGAATCAAATTGTTGAACAACAACTTATTTTTAATAATTACCAAGTAATAAAATGAATAATAAATTCTTTGTTAAAAACTCATAATTATTATCTTTGTGATTATTTTTTTATTGTATTAAAACAAAACACCTTAAATTATGAAACGATTATTACCTATTTTGTTATTATTGGTTTCTCCAATATTAACATTTGCAAGCGAAGCTGACTTACCCATTCCTGACCTTGGACTAAGTTATTTTGAGAATTTAGGAATGAATGGCTGGTCACTTTTATTGTATGGTTCAATTATTACTTTTATTGGATTATTTTTTGGAATATGGCAATATTCAAAAATCAAGAAAATCCCTGTCCATAAATCAATGCTTAACATATCAAGCACAATTTATGAAACATGTAAAACTTATCTTTTTCAGCAAGGTAAATTTCTTGTTATTTTATTTATAATAATAAGTGTTGCCGTTGTTTATTATTTTCTTGGATTAGTAGAAGGAATAACAATTCCAAAAGTATTACTCATCCTTTTATGGACAGTTTTAGGGATACTTGGTTCTTATGGTGTTGCATGGTTTGGTATTAGAATAAACACACTTGCTAACAGCCGTACATCTTTTGCCGCACTAAAAGAGAAACCATTTAATGTAATGTCAATACCTTTACAATCAGGAATGAGTGTTGGGTTGTTATTGGTATCTGTTGAGTTAATATTAATGCTTGTAATTTTACTATTTGTTGCCGGAGAAAATGCAGGAGCTTGTTTTATTGGTTTTGCAATAGGTGAATCGCTTGGTGCAAGTGCATTGCGTATTGCCGGAGGAATTTTTACAAAGATAGCTGATATTGGAGCTGACCTTATGAAACTTGTTTTCAATCTTCCTGAAGATGACCCACGTAACCCCGGTGTTATTGCCGATTGTACAGGCGATAATGCAGGAGATAGTGTTGGTCCTACAGCTGATGGCTTTGAAACTTATGGCGTTACAGGTGTTGCTTTAATAGCTTTTATTGTATTGGCAATAGGTAATATTGAATTTCAAAGTACTCTTATAGTATGGATATTTGTAATGCGACTATTAATGATACTTACATCTATTATTGCATATTATATTAATCACGCTATTTCAAAAGCTAAATTTGGAGATTCAGATAAATTCAATTTTGAAACACCATTAACAAATCTCGTTTGGATAACTTCAATAATTTCAATAATTGTTACATATATTGTAAGTTATTTCCTTATTGGAACATTAAACATAGGAGAAATCGTTGACAACGATCTTTGGTGGAAGCTTGCAACAATTATCAGTTTTGGTACATTGGCAGCAGCTGTTATTCCTGAATTTACTAAAGCATTTACAAGTTCAAAATCACGACATGTTAACGAAATAGTAACAGCTTCAAAAGAAGGTGGTGCTTCCTTAACAATTCTATCGGGAATTGTTGCAGGTAATTTTAGTGCATTTTGGAAAGGAATGGTAATGGTTATTTTAATGGTAGGAGCTTTTTATGTAAGTACTATGGGATTAGATGCCTTTATGATTTATCCATCAATATTTGCATTCGGGCTTGTTGCGTTTGGCTTTTTAGGAATGGGGCCTGTTACTATTGCTGTTGACAGCTACGGACCTGTTACTGACAATGCTCAGTCTGTTTTTGAATTATCTCAAATTGAAAAAATTCCTAATATTAAAGATGAGATTAAAAAAGATTTTGGTTTTGAGCCTAATTTTAAAGATGGTAAACATCATCTCGAAGCAAATGATTCGGCAGGAAATACTTTTAAAGCTACAGCAAAACCTGTATTAATAGGTACTGCTGTTATTGGTGCAACAACAATGATTTTTTCAATAATTCTTTTATTAGAAAAAACAGGATTACTTCAATTGGAACTAACCGACCCACAGGTTCTTTTAGGATTCATCACAGGTGGTGCTGTTATTTTTTGGTTTTCAGGTGCTTCAATGCAAGCTGTTACAACAGGTGCTTATCGTGCTGTTGAATATATTAAAAAAACAATTAATTTAGATGTTGAAAAAGCTGACTTAGAATCATCAAAAAATGTTGTAAAAATATGTACAAAATATGCACAAAACGGAATGTGGAATATTTTTGCAGTAATATTTACATTTACTCTTGCATTTGCATTTTTTGACCCTAACTTTTTTGTTGCATATTTAATTTCAATTGCAGTATTTGGTTTATTTCAGGCTATGTACATGGCTAATGCAGGTGGTGCTTGGGATAACGCAAAAAAAGTTGTTGAAGTTGATATGAAAGAAGACGGAACTCCATTGCATAAAGCTGCCGTTATCGGTGATACTGTTGGTGATCCTTTTAAAGATACTTCTTCAGTTGCTTTAAATCCGATAATTAAATTCTCAACTTTGTTTGGACTTTTGGCAGCAGAAATATCAATTCACATGATTAAAGCTGCAGAAGAAGGTGCTTCTAATTACCTTCCTTATATTGGAATAGGATTGTTTACAATAGGACTTTATTTCGTTTACAGGTCTTTTTATGGAATGAGAATTAAAAAATAATTTTTAAAAAAGAACTTTATATTTTTAATAAATTAAAAGGTTGTTTGATTATTCAGACAACCTTTTTTATTACTTTTACAGTATGAAAAAACTTGTTAAAATATTGAAAAATCATATCCAAGAGGATTTCAATTGGCGTATTTATACTTACACTATCATTTTTCTTGCAATAGCAGTTTGGTTGAACTATAAATTTGATATTGAACATTCAATTTTAAATCCGCACAAAGAAAGTATAAAAGGAGTGGTGTTTTTTACTCTAGTAAACTTTATTGCATATTTTGGAATTGCATTACCAATTATTTTTTTAAAGCAAAAACAACATCTTTTAAAGGATTATAGATTTTGGATTAAAAGCATTCTTTTTCTTACAGTTATAGCATTGGATAGAAGTATTAACTTTCATAAAGATATTGTAAATCAATTTGATTTTTATTACGATGGTTATTTTTTGCAAAGAATAATCGTAAACACAAAATCAGTTATTACAATTTTACTACCCTTGTTTTTAATAAAACTTATTTTTGACAAAAAAGACAAAAATCTTTATGGATTAACAATTAAAAATTCGCACTCAAAAGTATTTCTTACAATGATTTTGATTGTCTTACCTATGGTAATTTGGGCATCATTTCAAAGTGATTTTATTCAGGCATATCCGCGTTTTAAACCATGGCATTTAAGTAGTGCCTTCGGATTATCAACTTTTCAAATGACAGGATTGTTTGAGATGGCTTATGGTTTTGATTTTATTTTTGTTGAGCTTGCTTATCGTGGTGCTTTAGTAATTGGAATGGCTTCATTGCTTGGTAGAGATGCAATATTGCCAATGGCATCTGTTTACGTAATGATACATTTTGGAAAGCCAGCAGCCGAATGCATAAGTTCATTTTTTGGAGGATACATACTTGGTGTTTTTGCACTTAATTTAAGAAGTATTTTTGGGGGAGTAATTATTCATCTCGGATTAGCATATCTAATGGAAGCTACAGCCTTTATTCAGCATTTTATTGGGCAGGAATAGAACGAGTGAAGATGATTAGTTTATTTCCAAAAAGTAAAAAACTTATCAAAAATAATTTACTTTTTAATTGTTTTCAATCCCCTCTCTATTCTTGAAATTGTTTCTTCCTTACCAATTATTTCCATAATGTCAAAAAGATGTGCTCCTTGGTTGGAACCAACAAGGCATAAACGTAATGGATTCATAACTTTTCCAAAGCCAAGCTCATTTTTTTCAATGTATTTTTTTACTTCATTTTCAATTGCCGTTGAAGTAAATTCGCTTGCACTTTGAAGAATATCTTTTATATCTGATACAATTTCAGGAGTATCTTCTTTCCATTTTTTCTTCACCACTTTTTTATCATAATCTTCAGGTGCAACGAAAAAATATGATGATTGTTCCCATAGGTCAACAACAAAATCTGCTCGTTCTTTTATTAATGAAACTATTTTTATAACTTTCTCCTTTTCTAAAGTAATATTTTTTTCTTTTAAAATAGGAATAAATAAGTCTGCAAGTTCTTCATTGCTTTTCTTTTGCAAGTATGAATGATTAAACCATTTAGCTTTATCAGGGTCAAATCTTGCTCCAGATTTGTTAATATTGTTAAGCGAAAATGCATCTATTAGTTCATCAAGTGAAAATATTTCTTGCTCTGTTCCCGGATTCCATCCGAGTAAAACAAGAATATTAACAACTGCTTCAGGAAAATATCCCGACTCTCTGTAACCTTTAAATATCTCGTTCTTTTCGGGATTATTCCATTCCAAAGGAAACACTGGAAAGCCACCTTTATCACCGTCACGTTTGCTGAGTTTTCCTTTTCCTGTTGGTTTTAGTGTTAAAGGTATGTGAGCAAATTTTGGCATGCTATCTTTCCACCCGAGAAAATCATAAAGTAAAACATGCAAAGGTGTGGAAGGAAGCCATTCTTCCCCTCTGATAACATGTGAAATTTTCATTAAATGATCATCAACAATGTTTGCAAGATGATAAGTAGGTAATCCGTCAGATTTAAATAAAACTTTATCATCAACTTCATTAGAATTTATTAGTATTTCTCCTCTAATAACATCCTCAACTTTTATTTCTTTGTTCTCAGGAATTTTTATTCTTACAACATAAGGTTCACCTGCTTCCATTTTTTCTTTAACCTCATTTCTCCTTAAAGACAAAGAGTTTTTCATTTGCATTCTTGTAGCAGCATCATACTTAAAAGTACTTTTCTTTGCTTCAAATTCTGCACGTTTTGAATTTAATTCTTCTTGAGTGTCAAAGGCGATATAAGCATTATCTTCATCCAATAATTTATCAACATATTTTTTATAAATGTCCTTTCTTTCAGATTGTTTATATGGTCCAAAATCTCCACCTTTTACAGGTCCTTCGTCATAATCCAGCCCCAGCCATTTTAAAGAATTTCTTACATAGTCCTCAGCTCCTTCAACAAATCTTGCCTGATCGGTATCTTCAATTCTTAGGATAAATTTGCCATTATGTTTTCTTGCAAATAAATAATTATAAAGTGCTGTTCTAACACCTCCAATGTGTAAAGGTCCTGTAGGACTAGGTGCAAATCTTACTCTTACTTCTGAATTCATAATTTGGTTTTTAATTTAGGGGGGTTCTATAAATACATTTCTTTTAAGAAACAAAGATAATGAATAAGATGCAAGGCACAAATTTTTCATTGTCTATAAAAAACTCTGAGAATCTTAATGCCTGTCTGCCGACATAGGCAGGCGAATGTATTTATAGAACCCCCCCTTCAATTATTGCCTGTTTTTTTTAACCTTCAAAGGTAAGATTATTTGATGTCGGAACAACTTCCGATGCCACAAAATAAAAATGATTAGATAGTCGATATGGATATAAGGTAAAAAACTATTGGAGCTTTTTATTAATTTGATTTTCAACTTCTTCAATTAATTGCTTTGCAATTGGCATTAGTTCAGTAACATTATCTTTAGTTAACTCTACGAAATCATCATAATCACCCATTTGTCTTTTGTCATATAATTCATTAAAAAAC
>JAYEOP010000028.1 GCA_034723125.1 Bacteroidota bacterium
CATTAAACCATTAAACCATTACACCATTAAACCATTACACCATTAAAATCACTTCTTTTTAAGATACACATTGCTTATAGAAAGTAAAACCAACATTATTGTAATTGTTCCCACAAAACTTGTAAACATATTTAATGATACCAATGCTCCTAACTTTCTGTTTGGTGGAAAAACCGAAAACAGAAGCACTAAAAAGCCGGATATTACAACTATTGCATTAAAAGTAATTGCACGACCGGAGTGTGACATTGTTTTCTCTGCTATTATTCTTTTATCGGTAGTTATTCGAGCATTCTTTCTGTATTGTTCAATAAAATGAACTGCATAATCAATACCTATTCCTATTGCAATACTTGATAATATAGCTGTTGTAGTACTTAATGGAATATTTAAAAACCCCATAACTCCAAAACTAATTCCTGCTGTTATAAAAATCGGAACAGAAGCAATAAACCCTATTTTTATATTCTTAAACATTAGTGATATTAGCACTATGATTATTATCAGAGAAAGTATTAAACTCAATATTTGTCCTTCCAAAATCAGGTCAGTAAATATCAGACCTTTATATCCACTACCAGCATATTTAAGGCTAATTCCGTATTTTTTAAAGTCATCTTCAAAATTATTTATAATGGCAAGTGCAGAATTTAAAGCCTTTGAATTATCACTTTTAAGTTGAAAAGTAACATTGAGTTTTTCGTAATCGTAATTCACTACTTTGTTTAGATTTTCAGGATCACCCGACATTTCGTAAAGCAATAAATACTGTGCAATCATATCCTTACTATCTGGTATAGTGTTAAATTTTTCGTCATCGGCATTCATCACTTTATTCATCCTATTAATGTAGTCAGTTAACGAAAATGAATTACCTACCACTGCCAAATCATTCTGCACTTTGTGTTGCATTTTATTTACCAATTTAAGAACATCAGGACTTTTAAATGCATCCTTTTCGCCATTGGCATCAAGAATCAGGTTTAAAGAAGTTGTTCCTCCAAAATGTTCATTAATAAATTTATCAGTTAATACAATATCGCTATCACTTTCAAATTTATCAAGGAAACTTGAGTTAATCCATATTTTTTGCATTCCTACAATCGAAATTGCAATAATTATTATTGTTACAAAAATTGAAATGCTTTTGTGATTTATCAGCCATTTTGCAAAAACATTTGCAACTGTACTTTTTGAATTTTCAGATGTGTTTTTTGTTTTTCTAACTTTTGGCAAACCAAAAATCATAATACCTGCAGGAATTAATACCAAAGAAAACACCATTGCCATTAGAACACCAAAAGCGGTAAAAATTCCAAAATATTTTATCGGATAAACTTCTGATGTAAGTAATGAAATAAAACCTATTGCCGTAGTTACTGATGTCATAACCACAGGTTTCCACATATTCGCAATCATGTCAATAGTTGCTTCTTTTTTTGTTGCATTTAAATTTTCACGTAAATATAATTGCAAGTGACTGTATAAATGTATCCCATCAGCAACACCAATAGCAATAAGCATTACAGGCATCATTGTAGAAACTGCATAAATAGGAATTCCGATAACTGCCATTGCACCAAATGCCCAAAGTGTGCTAAAAAATACAACAAACATAGTTAGCAAAGTACTCTTTACACTACGCAACATAAAAAACAGAACCAAAATGATTACAATTAAAACAATGGGAACCATTTTTTTCATATCAGAAGGTCCCAAAAGAGCCATTGTACCTTCTACTATTGGCCGACCTGCAACATGCAATTTTATATTTTCTGTTTCATAAGACTTAACAAGTCTAAGAATTTCCTGATAAAATTTCTGAGTAAACACATCATCTTGTATCTCTGCAATTACAACAGTAACAGTTTCGTCAGTAGAAACTAAACGTCCGTAAATCATTTCATTATTCTCAACATTTTGTTGCAATTCTTTTAATTTTTCTTCTGATTTTGGAACCCTTTTGTAGAAACGTTTAACATCCATACCTACATCACTACCAACAATATTATCAGCAGTATAAAGCGATGTAACATCAGCTTTTTCAATCTCGTCCATTTTTTGCAAACGCTTAGTAAGTTGCTTTAAGGTATCAAGTGTTTCTGTATTAAAAATACCTTTTTCATTTTCTATGGCTACAATTATTCCGTCATTTATCCCAAACCAATCTTCTGCTTGATTGCTAAATACAAATGCAGGATGTTCTTGTGGCATATACTTATCCAAATCTGTTTCCATCCTTGAATTTTTCTTCATTTGCATAAAAAAGAATGCACTTAATACAATCGCTAAAACCATTATTACCCATGGTGCTTTTAAAAATTTCTTTAATGTGTTTTCCATATTATTTATTTTAAAATAGTTAATATAAACTAACTTTATATTTAAAAAATTACAATTTTTTTATACCATTAATTTAAAAGAGTTGATTAATTTCTCTCCTTCTTTTTTTAAATTAAAATTATGATTATTTAATTCCCATCGTTTTACTAACAAACGAAATGAGCCCATAAAAATAAGAGCCAAACTGCTCTTGTCAATATCTATTCTTATATTTTTTTCTTGTTGTCCTATTTCTATAATTTTTTCAATGTTTGCTTGATGTAAATTGAATATCTCAATAATTTTATTTATTAATATTTCTTCGTTTTTAAATATTTCTTCTGAAAATATCACAGAAACAAATGCAGGTTGTTCAATAAAAATTTCAATCATTTTAGAAAACATAAATTCTATTTTCTCAATTGCAGTATCATTATTATTTACAACCATCATTGACATCATTTCACCCATTTCTTTAAAATTATTTAAAATGGTAATTAATATCTCAGTTTTGCTTTCAAAATGCCGATAAATTGCAGGCTCAGAAATACCAATTGCTTTTGAAAGATTTTTTATAGTAAATCCTTGTATTCCTTTATTAGCAATTAACTCTATGGAACTTTCTACTATTTGTATTTGTCTTTCTGTCTGCATATTCATCTTATTTGAAAGTGCAAAGATAGTAAATACTCACTAACCTGCAAATATTTTTAAAATTTTTTCTGATTTCTGTGAGCGTTGGAAAGAAATTGCTTCCTTGAAAAAAACGGGACAGGCTTTTTAGTTTTTTGGGGTTGGTATTTTCGTGGTTTGTAAAAAACTAAACCCGCCTGCGGAACGGGCAGGTATGCAATTTGTGCGGTGATTTTCTCTTTCTTTGATTACTTGATAGGTAAGAAAGTTTTCAAAAGCATTTTTTTGCCATTCAAAAAAGTTGTACTTCAAATTATTTGAAATATATTGTGGGATTTCTGGCTTCGTTATACCATAATCAAATGCTTTTTCTTTAAGCATCATTTCAGCCTGTGGTTTTATATTATAAGTTTGTGCCATAATTATTGCTCATTATTTTCTAAAAGTTTTTTCATCTCATGGTCAAAATCTGATTCAAAAAGTCTATCTTGTATAATTCTATATTTCTCAAATTGTGTATGAGCATGAAGTTTTGCATCTTCGTGACTGATTTTTCCTGCATCTATCAGTATCTCTCTGCCATTAAATTCTAAAAAAGAATCAAGTCTTTTACTCCAATCTTCCATAGTCATAGGGATATTTCTTTCTGCTTGAAGTTCTGCATAATCAAGATACATAGAAACAAGTCTTTCTAAAAAGTTCAATTCTTTTTCTGTAAGATAATTTTTTGCAATACTCACATCATATTTTTGAATTTTCCCTTTTGGTGCATCTGTCCAGTTTGTAAGTCCCATATTTTTTTTTTCTGCATTGACTCTCTCAATAATCAATTCTGCTACTGTATGCCTATGTAGTGCCTCTTAGAAAACTCTCCAAAATTAAAAATGTTTCTTTTTGCGATATTTTTATTTTCCTCAAATCCCTGATGCTAAGGCATCAGCTCATTTCCAAAAAGTAAAAATCTCATCAAAAATAATTCATTTTATAAAAATAGATAGTTTTCTAAGAGGCACTATGTACCGCATAATGTAATTTGTTTTGTACTATTTTGAAAAATTTAATTGTCGTGGGAGCGGACGAGTCATAATCAACACTTGTAGCATAAATATCTGTTACTTTTTGATAAAACATTCTTTCCGAAAGTCTAATCTCTCTGATTTTTTGTAATTGTCTTTCAAAAAATGCTTTATCAAATTGATTGGCTTTTTTGAATCTTTCGCTATCCATCGTCCAACCTTGGATTGTATAGTCTTTAACAATTTGCCTTGCCCATTTACGAAACTGCACTGCTCTTTCATTTTCTATTTTGAACCCTACAGAAATAATGGCTTGGAGATTATAGTGATCTTGATTTCTTTTTACCTCTCTATTGCCTTCTTTTTGAACTATTAAGTATTGCTTAATAGTTGCTTTATCTATTTCTCCAGCAGAGACAAGTGTGTTGATATGCTGATTGATAGCAGATACTGATACACCGTATAATTCCGCCATCATTTTTTGAGTCATCCAGATATTTTCGTCCTCATAGCGAACCTCTATACTTGATGAATCGTCTCCACCAGCTGAAACAAAAGCCAAATACTGTGCGGTACTTGAGTTTGCAATTTCCCCTATTGATTGTTTTTTTTCTTTTTTGCTCATATTTACCCTTGAGAATTATAAAATTGTGAAGTTAGTTTTTGGTCCTTTTTATCAATCACAAACTTTTTATCTGCCATTTCTGTTTTATTTACATACATTTGATTGTTATCCAGCATAGCGATAAACATTTTCTTTTGTTCGTCTAAAGAGAGATTTTTAAACGCTTCTTCTTTGATGAATTTTTCTTTAAACTCTTTGATTTTGAGATTGTAGTTCAAAAAATATCTCTCATGCATTTCATCAAAAAACTTGATAAGTTCTTCTAAACTTTCACACTCTAAAATTTTTTCTTTTGCCGTTTCGTTCCATTTTGCCAGTTCAAAGTATATGAAGGAATCGTCAATATTTTCTTTAACCATTACTTTTTGCACTCTTGGACAAGTAAATTTATTTTTTTTAGAAATTAAATTTAGAAAATAAGTGTATTTTACCATTATATTTTTCACGTGGAAATTCTTTATTCATCCTATATAAGATTTCTTGCCTAGTCAATATATTATCTTTATTTTTATCAATATCTTTATATGTTTCTAATGCTGTTTTGTCATCTAAATCTTTTTTACCTTTTTCTAATAATTGTACGTGTAATTCTCTATTAATGATTTCTGTTCTTTCTTTTCCTATGTTTTTAGTTTTCATTGCTATAACCATATTTCTGTATTTTGAATCTTTAGGTATAACATAACCTAAAGAATAAAATAATTCATTTGTTTTTAAATTTTGAATTTTTGCAGCACGGACTATTAATTTAGTATCATAATAATGTTTTTGAGCTTTACTTATGTTAGTAGTTCCTAACAAGATTAATCCTGCTAATCCTAATATTCTTAAATTTAATTTCATTGTTGTTCGATAAAAATTTAGATTATTTAAAATATAGCTTACTAGTTAAAAATCAAAAATAATATTTTATTTCTAAAAACAAGCACCTTATGTTGGGAAAAGCGAGTTTTGACATTCATTTTCCCGCTTTATAATTATATCTTTCCACGATTTTTCAGGTTCTTCCAAAAATTTATGGTTCATCACAATAATGAGTACTTATAAAGAAAAAATTCAAAACAACTAAGCTTATTTTATAAACAATGTGAATAACAGAACATTATAAAAAAATAATTTTTGCAAAAAAAAAGAATAAAAATATTTTGTTATTCTATAAATTTTTATTATACCTTTGCATATCAAAAAATATAAAACTTTAAATTATTGTTTTGTTATGCAAGTTATCTTTATAAACCTTGTTGAACCTAACAATTAGAAATATTAAAAAAAAACATATAAAGAAAAATAAATATGACATAAAGAATTGAAGATATAAAAA
>JAYEOP010000029.1 GCA_034723125.1 Bacteroidota bacterium
CTCGACATTTAATAAGTTTCCGAATGTCAATTCTTTATATTCAAATGCGAAACTTGAGTAAATGATTAGGAATTCTCAAGATAAAAAAATCCCCCAACCTTCTATCTTTTTGTAAAATTTACATTCTTGTATTTTGAGTAACTGCTTTTTGGAACATAAACATTAACTGTTTTGCCGGGTTTAATAATTCCTCCGGGAAAATTATTCCATTTGTTTAGGTCGCTTACCGAACAATCATACAATGATGATATTTTATATTTTGTATCTCCCGGTTTTACATTATAAAGAATTAATGTAAGCTCATTTTTATTTCTCTTTCCCCCATAACTGATACTTTTTACTTTTGATGCATTATCAACTTTTAGTTTTTCTTTTTCATCCAAAAGTGTTTGATACCTAAAAATCCTACTCCTGTGAATTGTAAATCTTGAAGCTTCGGAGATTGGAAGTCGAAGAATGTAATATTCACCGTTTTTTGGCATTGGAATTAAATTTCTTAAATATTGAGGGTTAAGTTCATGTAAAAGCTCCGTTGAAATTTTTAATGCTTTTGAAATTACTTCAAATCGTAATCTTTTGTTTATATGAATTGTATCAATATATCCGGGATTGTAAATATTTTTTGGATATAAATTATGTTCAATATAATAATTCATAACATAATTGGCTGCTATAAAAGCAGGAACATAACCACGTGTTTCGTTTGGTAAATAAGGATAAATATCCCAAAAATCAGATTTATAACCCGACCTTTTAATTGCTTTGTTTACACTACCTGGTCCACAATTATAGGCTGCAATAACGTAAAGCCAGTCTTTATAAATGCTGTATAAATCTTCAAGATATTGAACAGCAGTTTCAGTTAGCACAAAAGGGTCTCTTCTTTCATCAACATTTGAAGTTATCTCAAGATCGTACATTTTTGCAGTTGAATAAATAAATTGCCACAAACCTGTAGCTCCACTTCTTGAAACGGCATGAGTGTTAATAGCAGATTCTATCACAGGTATATATTTTAATTCTAAAGGAAGATTGTGCCTGGCAAGTTCAGCTTCAAAAATTGGGAAATAATAATGTGATAATCCAAGCATATTTTCTACTTGCACTCTTTTGTCTTTCACGTATAACTCTATAAATCTTTTAATAACAGGGTTATATCCTAAAGGAATAGGACTTTGTAAAGCGTTAAGTCTTTTTTTGTAAGTTCTGTCAGCATACAATGGGATGTCATTATGTTTAAACCCATATTTGTTTAAACTACTTGTGTTGGTATCAACGCTAAGCTTGCCAATGTACCACGAGTTGAGCAATTCATCTAAGGAAGCACGAATCGGTCGCATTTCACTTTCT
This sequence comes from Bacteroidota bacterium, assembly GCA_034723125.1. Classification (NCBI taxonomy): domain Bacteria; kingdom Pseudomonadati; phylum Bacteroidota; species Bacteroidota bacterium. Next base: position 1,351 of record JAYEOP010000029.1, read on the forward strand.
CCTGCAAAACCGTTTTGAGCAATTGATTGAAACGAAAAAATGAAAAACATTATTGAAATGATCGATATTTTTAACATAATTAGGTCTTTTTTGTTCAGAACTTTTATTTGTTATTTGTTTTGAAAAAGATTATTCTTTGCTTTATTTTCCACTGTCTTCACTATCTTTCTCCTTTTCCTTATCCTCATCCTCATTTTCTTTCATCCCATCTTCAAAATCTGTTTTAACCTTTTCCTTTGCTCTATTAAATTCTCTTACACCTTTTCCAATACCTTTCATTAACTCAGGAATTTTCCGACCTCCAAATAACAATAATATAGCTCCAAAGATTATTAATAACTCCCAACCTCCAAACCATCCAGCAATATTATATTCTATCATAACTTACTCATTATTTTATGAGTACAATATTAAGGTAGTTGTTTTAATAAAAAGACAATTTTATTAGAATTTGTCCACAATTGTTGTTTGAGGGCGAAAAATTATAGAACCCCCCTTTACTGTTTTTACTTTATTTTTATAATTTCTTTAACGGAATCAATTATCCCCTTAGTGTTAAAACCACAAATATTTTGCAATTCAGGGATTGTACCATGGTCAATAAATTTGTCGGGAATGCCAAGCCGCTTTACTTTTGTTGTGTAATTATTGTTTGAAAGAAATTCCAAAACAGTTGAACCAAATCCTCCTGATAATGAACCGTTTTCAACAGTAATTATTTTGTTGTGTTTTTTTGCAATTTTATGTAAAAGTTCTTCATCAATTGGTTTTACAAATCTCATATCGTAATGTGCTACCGAAATATTTTCTTTCTTGAGTTTATTAACAGCTTCAATTACATTATTACCAACATGTCCGATAGATAAAATTGCAATGTCGTCTCCGTCATTTATCATTTGACCTTTACCAATTTGAAGTTTTTTCATTGGTTTTTTCCAATCTTTTGTAACGCCTTGTCCTCGTGGATATCTGATTGCAAAAGGCATGTCATGATTTTGAGCTGTAAACATCATGTTTCTCAATTCAATTTCATTGAGTGGTGATGCAATAACGAGATTTGGAATGCTTTGTAAATATGAAATGTCAAACGCTCCATGATGAGTAGCTCCATCGTCTCCAACCAATCCTGCTCTGTCGATGCAGAAAACAACAGGGAGTTTTTGAATACAAACATCATGAATTAGTTGATCGTAAGCTCGTTGTAAAAATGTAGAATAAATTGCACAAAATGGTTTTAATCCTTGAGTAGCTAAACCTGCAGAAAATGTTACCGCATGTTGTTCGGCAATTCCTACATCAAATGACCTGTCGGGAAATTCTTTAAGCATATAAGTCATAGAAGAACCTGTTGGCATTGCAGGGGTTACTCCAATTATATTTTTGTTTTTACGGGCAAGTTCTACAAGTGTTTTCCCAAAAACATCCTGATATTTTGGAGCTTCGTTACCATTGGTTTTTTTTAAACTTTTTCCGGTTTTTACATCAAAAAGACCGGGAGCATGAAAACGGGTTTGATCTTCTTCAGCATATTTATATCCTTTACCTTTGGTGGTAATTATGTGCAATATTTTTGGTCCTTCAATATGTTTGAGCTGTTGAAGTATTTTTACTGTTTTTTCAACATCATGTCCGTCAATAGGTCCAAAATATCTAAACTTTAAGGCTTCAAATAAATTACTTTGTTTAAAGAAGAATGTTTTTGTGCTATGTTCAATTTTTGAAGCAAATGATTGTGCATTTGGTCCGTATTTTTTGGTTTTCCCAAGTAATTTCCAAATATTATCTCTGAATTTATTGTATGAAACAGATGCTGTTGCACTTACTAAAAAATCTTTTAAAGCACCTACATTGGGGTCAATAGCAATGCGGTTATCATTTAATACAACCAATAGGTTTGCATTTGAAACACCTGCATTATTCAATGCTTCAAAAGACATCCCACCTGTTAATGACCCATCACCGATTACAGCAATATGATTTCGTTTTTTATTTCCTTTAATTTTATCGGCTTCTGCCATACCAAGTGCTGCCGAAATAGATGTTGATGAATGTCCTACTCCAAAGGAATCATACTCACTTTCACTCATTTTAGGGAATCCGCTAATCCCTCCAAGTTGCCTGTTTGTGTGAAAAACATCTTTTCTTCCTGTTAATATTTTGTGCCCGTAAGCCTGATGACCAACATCCCAAATTAAAGTGTCTTCAGGTGTATTAAATACATAATGTAAAGCAACTGTTAATTCAACAACACCAAGACTTGCGGCAAAATGTCCACCGTTAATAGCAACAGATTCAATGATAAAATCACGTAGTTCTTTTGATAAAAGACTTAAATCACTGACTTCTAGCTTCCTTACATCTTTTGGTAAATTTATTTTATCTAACAGTTTTGTTGTTCTTTCTTTTACCATTTTTTGCTAATTGGACATTCTTGATAATTAATTATTGAATTTCAAAATTACAAAATTCTTTTGAGTGGAAGCATTATTTTTAACAAGAGAATTAATATTGTCTAAATCATATTTTTAAGGCGTAACAAAAGTGTTTTTATTGATTTAATGAATTTTTACAGAGAAAACAACCGAAAGTAGTTTTTTAATCTGTGAATCTGTGGCTTTTATATTCTGTATAGTTGCTGAGTAGTAACAAAAAGTTTCAAAAAAGCTAACAGTAAAAAAAAATTTGTAATTTTAAGATTTTAAAAAACGATGAAAATTTTGGTTTAAAAAGCAATTTTGGATAAATTTGTAATTTATCCAAAACTAAAAAACTTTGCTATGCTTGAAAATATCCAACTTGATAAAATATTTTTCTTAGATATTGAAACAGTTCCGCAATTTGAAAAATATGAAAATGTTCCTGAGACTTTTAAAGAATTATGGAATCTGAAAGCTGATAGAATTATAAAAGATGAGAGTGCTTCTGCTGAAGATGTTTATGAAAGAGCAGGTATTTATGCCGAATTTGGAAAAATAGTTTGTATTTCTGTTGGGCTTTTTACCAAAAAGGATAATTCATTGCAATTTAGGCTTAAGTCATTTTATGGAGATGATGAAAAGCAAATTTTAGCCGACTTTGGGCAAATGCTTGATGTTCATTTTAATGTTAATAAAAATTATTTGTGTGCTCACAACGGTAAAGAGTTTGACTTTCCTTACATTTCAAGGAGAATGATAATCCATGGATTGCCTTTACCCGAACCAATTGATAATTGGGGGAAGAAACCTTGGGAAACTGTTCACTTAATTGATACAATGCATTTATGGCGTTTTGGAGATTATAAAAGTTATACTTCATTAAATTTGTTATGTGCAAGTTTGGATATTCCAACACCAAAAGATGATATTTCCGGAAAAGATGTTTGGAAAGTTTATTGGCAGGAAAAAGACCTTGAAAGGATTGTAAAATATTGCGAAAAAGATGTTTTGGCAATTGCAAGGTTGATGCAAAGGTATAAAAGAGTTGAACTTATAGATGATAATAATGTAGAACATATCAGTTAAATTTAAGTTAATTTTTTATTTATTTTAAAATTACTAATTATGAAAAAAATAGTTGTGTTAACAGGGGCAGGTATGAGTGCCGACAGTGGTTTGCAAACATTTAGAGACAAGGGCGGTTTGTGGGATAAGTACGATCCTATGGAACTCGCTACGCCAGAGGCATGGAATACTCAAGCTGAAAAAGTTCTTGAATTTTACAACATAAGAAGAAAATTTGTTCGTGAAGCATACCCTAATGATGGACATAAAGCAGTTGTTGAACTTGAAAAAAAATTTGACGTAACAATTGTTACACAAAATGTTGACGACCTTCACGAAAGAGCAGGTTCATCTGATATTTTGCATTTACACGGTGAAATAAAAAAAGCAAGAAGCACTACTGATGAATCATTGATTTATGATTTGGATGAAAAAGATATTTTTATTGGAGATAAATGTGAAAAAGCTTCTCAACTACGTCCTCATATTGTTTGGTTTGGAGAAGCTGTTCCTATGTTGCAAACTGCCATTCAAATTACAGCAACAGCAGACATCTTCATTATTATCGGAACAGGATTAAGCGTTTATCCTGCAGCAAGTTTAATAAATTATGCTCCTAAAGCTGTGAAAATGTATGTTGTTGATAAAAATATACCATTTATAGCAAAGGATAAAAATATTACAGCAATTGAAAAAAAAGCATCCGAAGGAGTTCCCGAATTAGTTAAAGAATTAATGAAAACCTCATAACAAATCATTAGCATATTCGCGATACAAAAAATATCATTCGTGCATTCGTGGCAAAAAAATTATTCGTAGCAAAAAAAATATCATTAGTGCATTCGTGGCAAAAAAAATTATTCGTAGCAAAAAAATATCATTAGTGCATTCGTGTCAAAAATATTATTCGTAGCAAAAAAAAATATCATTCGTGTATTCGTGGCAAAAAAAATTATTCGTAGCAAAAAAAATATCATTCGTGCATTCGTGGCAAAAAAATTATTCGTAGCAAAAAAAATATCATTAGTGTATTCGTGGCAAAAAAATTATTCGTAGCAAAAAA
>JAYEOP010000030.1 GCA_034723125.1 Bacteroidota bacterium
TATGTTTACCATTGCATCATTTAATAATCATAATGACTGGGCATTTGTAAGAACAAAAATAAAAGGCGGATTAAAATATAATAATAATTTATCAGAGAATCTTCATACTAAAGACAAACTTGAAATTCTTGGATACCCTTTCGGCTTGGGAGCAAAAGAGGGTGATAATATTTCGCCAATGTATAGTGATTGTATGGTTTCTACAAGTGGTTTGCAAGGAAATTTAATAACAATTACTGATAGTAATTTTGATTATGGAAACTCAGGAGGTCCAGTATTTATTAATCAAAATGGAAACTACCTTGTAATTGGAATTGTTTCTGCAAAAATGGGTAATTCTGTTGGTTTTATAATTCCAATTTCAGCTTTATATAAATAATTTTAATAAGAATTTAATCTATATAATTATGAATCAGATAAAAAAAATAGTTTTTGCTTTATTCTTAGTTTTATTTTCTTTAAAGATTTCAGCACAAATAAATTTAGATAAATTTAATAAAGGAATCTTTTCAAATAATCAGGAACTTATACTAAAATCAATTGACAGTTCATTTGTTATATTTAAACAGGAGTATGTATTAAAAACAAATAATCGTAAAAAAAATATTACATTTGGCTTAAATGGAAAAGATTATTTTGGCGTATCATATTTCTTTGGAGTTTTGGCAAATGGATTTATTTGGGTAAATGATGAAATATTGGAACCATGGGAAAAAGATACTAATTATTACAAATATAAAAACATTGATACATTAGAAGCAGTTTTGTCTAATACTTTTTGTAAGTCAATTTATGATACGAACTATTCACAGATAAAAAGATATAATGAAATTCAAATAAATGATACTTTAATAAAATATAACAAAACTCTTGAAGAATTATCAATAATAAGATTTATTAGTATAAAAAAGAAAGAAGGACTTAAAGTTAATAATGTTTCAAAAACCAAATCAGGGTGGATTGTTTTTGCTTATTTTGATGGAGATTCATTAACAAATGAAAACATAAGATATGCTATTTACAAAACTGAGTTGAATATAAAAAGGAGTGAGGCAAAACTTGAAAAAGTACCAGCGAAAGAAAATATTATAGGAGGATTTTTCTTGACCTTGAGTTATTCAACCGGTTGCATTAATTTTTATTGTTCAGGAATAACAAATAAAAAGCTTCTAAATTATTATATTTCCTTAATTCCACGTAAAAAAGAAAGTAATGTAAATGTTGATTTGGAAATAATAAAACAAAATAATAAATAATGTCAAAGCATTTAAAATTTAAACTTACTGCTCTTACTGATGTTGGTGAAGAACGAGAGCATAATGAAGATAATTATATTTGTAATCCAAAGCTTGAAGAAAAAAAATGGATTTTTACTAATGAATCAAAAATCGAATTAAGTAATCATGGTTGTTTGATGGTTATTGCAGATGGTATGGGAGGTACAAATGCAGGGGAGGTTGCTTCTGAAATTGCAGTAAAATCAGTTAAAGAATATTTTAATTCCAAACCAATAAAAAAGGACATTAATGAAAACGAAATAAAAAAAACTTTGAACAAAGTTATACTGAAGGTTCATAATAATATAAAAAAACATTCTAAATCTAATCCATCTACAAGAGGAATGGGAACAACAATCGTAATTGCATGGATAAATAAGAGCATTGTACATATTTCATGGGTTGGTGATAGTAGAGCATATTTATACAATAAATCAAAAGGTTTAATTTGTTTAACAAAAGACCATTCCTATGTTCAAGAACTTGTTGATAAAAAAGAAATAAGTTATGAACAAGCTTTTTATCATCCAGAGAGCAATATAATTACTCAATCTCTTGGTGATAAAACACCATCGCCTGATTATGTAAATGCTGGTTTAGTGAAAGGTGATAAGATTTTATTATGTAGTGATGGTTTAAATGGAATGTTGCAAGACAAACAAATAAGTGAAATTTTAAGCAAATATTCAGATATAGTTGAATGTTCTAAAAAATTAGTTTCGGATGCAAATAAAGAAGGAGGCTTAGATAATACAACTGTTATTTTATGTGATATTTTATTGTCATCAGGATTTAGTTCAAACATAATGCGTAAAACAAAAGTTATTAGGAGAAAATTATTTTGGTTAAGTACTATTGCTCTTATAATCTTAATTCTATTGTTTCTCAGTGTTTTGAAATTTGATAGGTTAAGTTCATTTCTGAATAAAGAAAAAAATAATTTTACAGGTGATACCATCGTTAATCAAAAAGAAGAAAAATCAAAAGTCTCAATTGGAAACAGTAAGATAAAGAACAATATAAAATCAAAAGAAATACCTAAAACCAAAGATGCTGATACAGTTTCTAAGTCAACAACTACCAATAAGAAAACCCAGTCAGAACTTACACCCATTATGAAGGATTCAAGTAATATCAATATTCAGGATACGTTGAAAAAAAAATTGTAAAATTTATCTTTTATAAAAAACACTTATACACTACTGACTGAGCGTTATACAATTTTTATCCTATTTCTTCCCTTAATCCAGTTTAGCAAAAAACATATTAATTTCACCCTTTCCTTTTGCTTCTATTTTTCCACGATTTATGAATTTGAAATCGTTTTTTAATAAATTGAATGTAGCTTCCGAAACGTTAATTTTCATTGGTTCTGAGCTGGATTCCATTCTTGATGCTGTGTTAATGGTATCGCCAAAAACATCATAAATATATTTTCTAACACCAACAATACCACCTGTTACTTTCCCTGAATTCAGCCCGATTCTGATTTCCCATTTTTGTTTGCTATCTTTATTATTATTCCTGCTTTTTAAGTATTCCATAATCTCTAATGATGCCATTAGCATATTTTCTGCGTGTTTCTCATTTGGCTCGGGCATACCACATACTGCCATATAAGCATCTCCAATTGTTTTTATTCGCTCACAATTATACTTTGTCATAATATCATCAAAAGCAGTAAATATATCGCTTAGCTCATCTATTAATTCTTTAGGTTCCATTTTTGTTGATTTATTTGTAAATCCAACAACATCAGAAAAATAAACTGTTACATCATTAAAGTTTTCTGGTTCTACTTTTCCTTTTTCTTTTAATTCATCAACAACTTTTACAGGTAAAGTATTTAAAAGTAATTTATCGGATTTATCCTTTTCTTCTGCAATTTCTTTTGTTCTTTCTTTAATTATTACTTCAAGTCTTTCATTTTTCTTTCTTAGGCGGTAACTACTGATTTTTATTGTAATATAAATTAGTATTATCAAAATAAGAAAATAGGAAATATAAGCTATAGTGGTGCGGTGCCAAGGTGGTAACACTGTAAATTCAAAACTATCGATACTACTTTCTGTAGCGTAAATATTTTTTGATTTCACATAAAAAGTATAATCACCTTCACGGAGGTTTGTAAATATCGCTTTGGAATCACTTGACCATGATGACCATTTATTTTTGTATCCTTTCAATTTATATGAAAACTTGATTTTATTGGGGTAATTAAAAAACAGAGAAGCAAATTCAAATGTTACTGAATTATCTTTAAAATCAAGTGTGGGTTTAAAACTATTGGCTTGCTTTGATGAGATTTTCAGTGCTTTTGAAGTATCATTAGAATAGTAAGTGCCATTAAAAATTAATGAATCATTTGCAATTAATATCTTTCGTATCAGAGTTTTGTAATTGCTTTGAAATTTTGTATTTTTTTCAAAATTATAATAAACCAATCCGTCATCGCATCCTATCCATGTGTCTTTGTTTTTTAAATTGTAAATTGTCTGCAATTTCCCCATTTCAATAGCGGCAAAGGCTTTTTTAATAATATTTCCGTTTTGATCGATGATGTTTATTTTGTTATCAAGGGTAAAATATGTTCTGTTATTGTTTTCGAATAATAATGTTGTAGCTGTTATTCTGCTGTTTCCTGGAATATTTGCTATATCAAAATAACCTTTGTAAAACTCAGGTTTATCTTTTAATGAATCAGCTAAAGCTTGTTTAACAGTTTCTTCATCAACGAAATCCAGAAATCCATTGTTTGTAGCAAACACTACTTTTTCTTGATATTCAAATGGTAGGGCAGGTCCGTCTTCTAATCCATCAACAATTCCATATTCTGATATTTTATAATTGAGATTGCTGTCCATTTGAATTTTTAAAGCTTTTCCTGTACTTGTACCAAGCCAAATTTCAAGGTAGTGCGTAGTACAACTTTTATTTATTGCAATTTTTTTAACTTCTACAAAAATATCATCAAATTGTTTTAATAATTCCCAACTTTTATTTCTTTTAAATATCGATAAACCTTTATCTCCAGCTACAAATAATAATTTTGATTTCTTATTATATTTTAATGTATAGGCATTGATAGAATATATTTTTTTTACTTCATCATTTTCAATAGAATAAATTCCATCATTAGCACCTATTAAATTTGAATTCTCCGCTTTTATCAAAGACCACACATCGTTTGCAATTGCAGTAACAGGCTTGAATTTAATAAATGAACTGTTAGGTATTTGCTTGTATAAGCCTGTGGACGTACCGATATAAAGCTTGTTGTTAAAATTATTAATTGCATAAACATTTCCTTTAATACCTGAATTTTCAGAATAAAAAGAAAGGGGAGAGGCGTATTCAATTTTCGAAATACCATTACTTAATCCTACCCAAATATTTCTTTGAGCATCCTGATATGCCTGCTTAATATGATTTGTTCTTAATCCTATTCTTTGATTAATTATATTTTTTATTTTACCGTTTTTATCAATAATTATCAAACCATTGTTAGTGGTATTAAATGCAAAATTATTATCGTTTAATAGTATTCCACCGTATATGTTTGAGGAATTAATTGTTTTTTCATCATCAACAGTGAACTCAATTATTTTTCCATTCGTGGGATTATATTTCCATAATCCACTGTTGTAGCTTGCTATTAAAATATTTTCCGATTCATCTGCAAAAGGTAGCATGGCAAAAATACCAATATCCAAAAAGAATTTCCCATTGAGTGCTTTTTCAAGTTTGCCCTTAGTAATTTTCATTAGCCCTTCACTTCTTTGCCTCAAGTATAATGTTTTGTTAACCAAAAATGAAAGATGAAAAGAAGTAGTGGCATTGATGACTTTAATGTTTTTACCATCATAAATAAATAATGATTCTTCTGATTGAAAATAGATTTTATCATCGAAAGTGTAAGTTTTCCAGATAGTTGTAAAAAATTTATCATCATCTTTTAAAGAGTCAGAAAGTGAAGAATAAAGAAGATTTCCTAATTTATCGGGAGATAAATAGCCGAATTCATTTTGTGAGCCAACAAATATTTTTCCTTTATCGTTGCAGGCTAAGGAGGTTACATATCTTCCTGACTTAACTTTAATAAAATTCCAATCTTTCCCGTCAAATTCAAGTATTCCATTTGAATTGCCAAAATACATAAAGCCACGTTTGTCTTGTACTACAGCCCAATTTTGAGCTTCCTGTTGTCTTCCATATTCTTTTGTTGAATAATTTGTAACAGGATATTTGAAATTTTGTGAATATATTTTTTGATTAAAAGCTATTAGCAAAACACTTAGTGTTATAAAATATTTAATTTTCATTTTTACTAAAAAATTTATGCTTTATTTAGAAATACAATAAAATAAAAACAAGGCAAGTTACAAAATAAATTTAAGGTTACTAATACTTTAAGCCCTAAGTTTTTTAACAATACGTACATCCTTGTTTACATGAAAATTTTTATGTTATCTTGCAATTACGTAAATAGTGCCTCTTAGAAAACTATTCATTTTAAAAATAACAAATCTCAAACATCAAAAAACAAATAATTCTCAATAACCAATTATCTAATATTCAAACATTTTGAAAAATTGGAATTTTATTATTT
>JAYEOP010000031.1 GCA_034723125.1 Bacteroidota bacterium
AAGTTTATCAAAACAATAAAGAGATATGTAAAAATTGTGCTGTCAAACAAGTTTTCGAAAAAGGGATAAATGCTAAATCTGAAAATCAATTAACATCATCAAATGGAAGTATAAAATATTATGAGACATACGCATATCCTGTTTACAATAAACAAGGTGAAATTGCGTATGCTGTTGAAACCACAATAGACATCACCACACGCGAACAGTCAGAAGAAGCACTAAAAGAAAGTGAAGAAAAACACCGTCTTATTACCACAAATACACTAGATACGATCTGGACAACAGATTTGGAATTTAAGATTACATTTGTTAATGACGCAATTTTAAAGTTTTTAGGCTATACACCCGAAGAATTTATTGGACTAAAACCATCTGTTTTTACAAAGCCTGAAGGAATAAAGACAATGCAAAATGTGGCTGAACAATTAGTTACAAAACATAAAGAAGGAGATGTTAAGCAATCCATATTCGAAGTACAACAAATTAAAAAGGATGGCACTTTAATAGATGTTGAAATTAGAGCTAACCTATTATTAAATAGCGATGAAAAATTTATTGGTTTTCAGGGCAGATCAGTTGATATTACAGAGCGTAAGCAAGATGAAGATAAACTACTGGAAAGTGAGGAGCGATATCGAACACTCGTTGAGGATTTACAAGATGTAATTGTAAGATTTTCGTTGGATGGAAAAATACTTTACTGTAGCCAGAATGTTAAAAAATTTGGTGGCTTCGATCCTGACGAAGAAATTGGACAACATTTCTCAAAATATATCGTAGATGAACAAAAAATAAACGATTTACAAAAAATATTTCAAAATATTATCACCACAAAGGAAACAACATCTTTTGAGTTTCAATACAAACCAAAAAACAAAAAACCTTTTTATGTTGAAACAACAGCAAGCCCTAATTTCAGTGAATCATCAAATGAAATTATCAGCATTCAATGTATTATACGCGACATAACAGAACGCAAACAAGCAAAGAATGCACTAATTGAAAGTGAAGAAAAATTATCTACACTTATGAATGCCACATCAGATGTTGCTGGTTTGATGCAAAATGATGGAACAATTGTCATGGCTAATAAAGCACTCGAAAATAGTATAGGAACAGATGAACTTATTGGCAGAAAACTTAGAGATATACTCCCTTCTGATATTGGAGAAAGCAGAATGCTTATTATTCGCAAAATAATAGAAAGCAAAAAGTCTTTACAATGGGAAGATGGACGTAATGGAATAAATTATCTTAATTCTTCATATCCAATCTTCGATGATTCCGGTAATGTAAAATTTATTGCTTTTTTCGGTAAAAATATCACAGCACAAAAGAAAGCAGAAAAGGAAATACAAAAACTTTCCACAGCAGTAACACAAAGCCCATCAGTAATTGCCATAACCGATAAAAAAGGAAATATGGAATATGTTAATCCTAAATTTACGGAGCTTACCGGCTATACTTTAGAAGAAGCAAAAGGTAAAAACCCAAGAATTCTTAAATCAGGTGAACAAGCTGATGAAATATATAAAGAACTATGGAAAACAATTTCGTCTGGCAAAGAGTGGCATGGAGAGTTTCATAATAAAAAGAAAAACGGAGAACTATTTTGGGAAGCCGCTTCGGTTTCTCCAATTTTAAATAAACAAGGCAAAATAATCAATTATCTAAAAGTTGCGGAAGATATTACAGAACGCAAGCAGGTAGAAGATAATCTAAAACAGAGAATGCAAGAATTAGAGATTTTCAATGATGCTACTGTTAATAGGGAGCTAAAAATTATTGAATTAAAAAAAGAAATTAATAAGCTATTAGAAGAATCTGGTAAAAAACCTCAATATAAAATTGTAACTTAATTATGAAAAATACTATTCAGAAAAAAGTTGAAAGCAAAGCATCTCAAACAAGAGTGGCAAAATATTTCTGGGGTTTGGCAATAATTTGGACATTGATTATAATATTCTTATTAATTCAAAACCTTGTTACACAAAAAAAAGCTGTTTACAATCTTGCTATTAATGAAGCTCGCACCCATTTTCAAAAGGATAAGATATTTCGATTTTGGTCAGCTTCACATGGAGGATTTTATGTTCCCATTACTGAGCGAACTACTCCAAGCCCATATCTATCACATATTCCTGAACGAGACATCACAACTCCCGACAGTGTGCAACTAACACTGATGAATCCTGCTTGGGCACTTCGTCAAATGAACGAAGATTATTCTGAAATCTATGGCGTATTCGGTCATATTACCAGCTTATTGCCTTTACGTGAGCAAAATGCCCCCGATGAATGGGAACAAAAAGCACTTGAACTATTTGAAAAAGGAGAAACTGAAGTTCTCGAATTTATAGAATCAGATTCTAATACATATTTGCGTTTGATGCAACCGTTGATTACAGTTGAAGGCTGTCTTAAATGTCATGGTCATCAGGGTTATAAAATCGGGGATGTGCGTGGAGGTGTAAGTGTTACAATACCATTAAACTCCTATTATGCAGAAAAACAAAAAGCAAAAATAAATGCTATACTATCATTTTTTCTGATTTGGCTAATAGGAGTTATTGCAATCATTGTAGCTTTCCGATTCATTAAAAAGAGTATTATCGAACAAGAGCAAGCCAAAAGATTGTTACATGAATCGCATAATTCTCTTGAAAAAAATGTGCTTAAACGTACTGCTGAACTGAAGTCTGCAATGAGTTTTTCTGAAAACATTTTGGATACTGCTAACGCATTCATGGTTACATTAGACAAGGATGCCAATATTACTTTGTTTAATAAATATGCCGAAAAAATTTCAGATTTTAAAAAGAATGACATTATAGGAAAAAACTGGTTTTCTCTTTTTATCCCCGAACGTGATATTCCAATAATCCCCAAGATATTTTCAGAAATTTTAGAAGGAATGCCTAATTATTCATCCTATGAGAATCATATTTTATGTAAAAATGGTTCCGAGAAATTGTTCAGTTGGAAAAATTCCTTACTAAAAAATAATGAAGGGAAAATATTAGGACTTCTCTCTATTGGTACGGATATCACAAAGAAAAAACAATTGGAAGACGAAAAAATAGTCGAATCACAAAAATTAAAAAAAACCTTTGATAAAAGTGAAAAGCAAAGGCTGGCAACTTTATCTATTTTAGGAGATTTGAATGAAACTACTGAAAATTTGAAATTAGAAATTAACGAAAGAAAAAACGCAGAACTAAAACTAAAAAAATATCGCGAACATCTTGAAGAACTCGTTAAAGAAAGAACAGAAAAATTAGAAGAAAGAAATAATAAATTAAAAAAATATAATAAATTTTTTGAAGGAAGAGAAGTAAGAATAAAAGAGCTTAAAGACAGAGTGAAGGAATTGGAAGAGAGGATGGGGATTAGTTGAAAGTTGAAAGTTATTGAATACAAATTATCAATTATGAGTTGTTGGCTTTTAGCTGTTGGTTGCCGACTGTGGACTGTGGACTGCGAACTGGTTTTGGGTTGTTAGGAGGTGGTCGTTTAGTTGTCATTATTTGTCATTTGGTGGTCATTAAGTTGTCATTTGGTGGTCATTAAGTTGTCATTATTTGTCATTTGATGGTTATTAGGTAGTGTGGTTTTTAGTTTTTAGTTTATAGTTTTTAGCTGTGGACTGGTTTGAGTTGTTAGGAGGTGGTCATTTAGTTGTCATTATTTGTCATTTGGTGGTCATTAAGTTGTCATTATTTGTCATTTGGTGGTTATTGGGTAGTGAGGTTTTTAGTTTTTAGTTTTTAGTTTTTAGTTTTCAGCTGTGGACTGAGAACTGGTTTTGGGTTGTTAGGAGGTGGTAGTTTAGTTGTCATTAAGTGGTCATTAAGTTGTCATTAATTGTCATTAAGTTGTCATTATTTGTCATTAATTGTCATTGAGTGGTTATTGGGTAGTGTGGTTTTTGGCTTTTAGTTTTTAGCTGTTGGCTACCGACTGAAGACTGCCGACTGCCGACTGAGAACTGAAGACTGCCGACTGCCGACTGAGAACTGAAGACTGCCGACTGAGAACTGAGAACTGCCGACTGCAAAAGCTTACAATTAATTATTTGAGTAAAAAATATTTCTATGAAAAATCAGGAAAAAACAAAAGAGGAATTGCTTAAAGAGAATGAAATACTGCAAAAGAAAGTTAAGGAATTAGGAAGGAGTAAAAACAACAAAACAGAGGAAGCGTTGTTGGAAAGTCAAGAACGATTTAATTCAATATTTAATCATAACCCTAATCCCACACATCTTGTTAACAGCAATTTTGAAATTATTTTAACTAATTTAAAATTACTTCAAATTAAAGGCTTAAAACAAGAAGAAATAATAGGTAAAAAATGCTACGAAGTTTATCAAAACAATAAAGAGATATGTAAAAATTGTGCTGTCAAACAAGTTTTCGAAAAAGGGATAAATGCTAAATCTGAAAATCAATTAACATCATCAAATGGAAGTATAAAATATTATGAGACTTACGCATATCCTGTTTACAATAAAGAAGGTGAAATTGCGTATGCTGTTGAATCCACAATAGATATTAGCGAACGTAAAAAATCAGAAAAAAGATTACGAGAAAGTGAAGAGATATATAAAACACTCTTTACTTCATCAAAAGATGCAATAATGACACTTGCACCCCCTACCTGGAAATTTACTTCCGGAAATCCTGCTTACATGAAAATGTTTGGAATTAAAAGTTTAAAAGAATTAAAATCATTAGGACCATGGGAGATATCTCCCAAGAAACAAGCTGATGGTCAACTTTCATCCGTTAAGGCAAAGGAAATGATAGAGATAGCGACAAATAAAGGTTCAAACTTTTTTGAATGGAGACATAAAAATTTGAACGGAAAAGAATTTTCTACAACAGTATTACTTACAAAAATTGAAATGGGTGATAAAATGTTCCTTCAAGCAACTGTTAGAAATATTAGTAAAGAAAAAAAATCTAAAAAAGAAATAATAGAAAAAAATGAACAATTAGAACTTGTTATGCAAGGTGCAAATCTTGGTTGGTGGGATTGGGATATTCCCTCAGGCAAAGAAATATATAACGAAATATTACCAAAAAGCTTAGGATATAAACTTAATGAAATAGAAGCAAATATAAAATGGTGGGAAAATAAAATTCATCCTGATGATGCAAAACAAGTTAGCTTTGATTTACAACAACATTTTGACGGGAAAACAGAGTTCTATAGAAATAAACACCGAATAAAAAACAAAACGGGAGAATGGAAATGGTTTTTTGACCATGGCAAAGTAATTTCAAGGGATAAAGACGGCAAACCTATAAGAATGATAGGTACACTAAGAGATATTGATAATCAGCAACAGGCAGAAAAAGATCTAAAAGATAAAATGAATAAACTTGAAAAATGGAATAAACTTTCAGTCGGCAGAGAACTAAAGATGATTGAATTGAAAAAAGAAATAAATGAACTTTTGAGAAAAGATGGTTTACCTACAAAATATGAAGTTAGTAACGAAAAGGAATAATTATGTTATTTGGGTTGTTAGGGGGTGGTCGTTTAGTTGTCATTAAGTTGTCATTAATTGTCATTGGGTGGTCATTTAGTGGTCATTAAGTTGTCATTAATTGTCATTGGGTGGGTTTTGGGTTTTGGGTTTTGGGTTTTGGGTTTTGGGTTTTGGGTTTTGGGTTTTAACTTTTAGTTTTTAGCTCTTGGCTACCGACTGAAGGCTGTGGACTGTGGACTGTGGACTGGTTTGGGTTGTTATTAAATAGTGTTAATTTAAAAAAATGTAAAATGAAATTAGAGGAATTACAGGTTTATCAATTATCAATGGAAATTGGAGAGAAAGTATGGAATATCGTATTCGAGTGGAATTATT